>NZ_JBYCKL010000083.1:0-15651 GCF_057473365.1 Halomonas sp. TH-94 | reverse complement strand
GAGAAAGATGATTCCCGCCGTGCTAGCTAAGAACTTGAGCATGTCCGAACACTCCCTGTCGATGTGATACATCCTGTCGATACGAGCCATCGAAGCAAGATACTGCCCCGGCGACTGCTCCAAGAGCGAGAAGCGAGGTTACCAGCAAGATAGTTGTCGTTTGCAGGTGCAGCAAGGGACGATACGGGCTCGTTACCAGAGAGAGACGCAAGACAACCTGGGGATACGCGATTTTTCAATACAGCCTGAGACCTACCCGGGTCACTCGATTGCCATCCATTTCACTCACGACCCAATGTATACCGTGCCAGTCTACGTCATCCCCCACCACCGGGTGGCCGCCCACCCTCAAAGATACGAACTCGGCGAGTGTCATCTCGCTCTCGCCCGGGCTTAGTGTCAGGCCATAAACGCCTGCGATGTCCTTCATCAAGGCGTCGCCGTCGAAGGTGAAGGTACCGAAGAAGGCCCTCTCGCGCTTGAGCTTTGCATCGCCGCTGAACAGCCGATTGAGCGCAGGAAGGTCCTCGCTACGTCCGATGACACAAATCACATCGCCCACCTTGAGGCGAGTGCTGCCCTTGGGGTGCAGCATGGCGTGCTGCCGGAAAAGGGCTGAGATCACCGCCCCCGAAGGAAAGCGCAAAAGGCGAATGGGAACGTCGTCCAGGTCTTGGTTGTCCACCTTGTAGACGAACATTTCATAATCGTTTTCCGGCAAGATGCCGAGCGGCCCCCTGTGGTTTGGCGTTACGCCGATGGGTATTTCGACTTTCGTCCAGCGTGCCATGAGTGGAAGCGTCCCGCCCTGAATCAGCAGTGAAAACAGCACCACGGCAAAGGCGACGTTGAAGTAGAGAGCTGCGTTTTCCACCCCGCCAATAACCGGGAAAATGGCCAGCACGATAGGTACCGCTCCTCTCAGGCCGACCCAAGAGATGAAGCCGATCTCTCGCCAACGGAAGCGAAAGAAAGGTTTTACCGTCAGCAGGACAGCGACGGGGCGTGCAACGAAAATCAGTACCAGTGCCACCAAGGCGGCCGGCAGGGCAAACTCAAGCAGCCCTGACGGACTGACGAGCAACCCCAGGATGAGAAACAGCCCGATCTGGCTCAGCCAGGCCAGGCCGTCGTGCACGGGTAGAATGAAGTTGAGGTGCCTGCCCGGCTGGTTGCCGATCATCAACCCGGTGAGATAAATCGCCAGAAAACCGCTTCCACCGAGGAAGCTGGTGGCGCCGAAGACCCCGAAGCCCAGGCCCAGTGCCAGAAGCGAATAGAGTCCGGGCGCAAGGTCGAGGGAGCGCAGCAGCTTGGCACTCAGCCATCCGCCGCCCAGGCCTATCACCAAGGCAAGGCCGAATTGCAGGACCATGAACACGACTGTCGAGCCAACCCCACGAATGTCGCCAACCAGGATCTCGACAAGCAGTACCGTGAGAAATATGGCCATGGGGTCGTTGGTGCCGGATTCGATCTCGAGGGTGGCGCTGACCCGCTCGTTGAGATGCAGGCCGCGACCGCTGAGCATCGAGAACACCGCTGCGGCATCGGTGGAGCCGACGATTGCACCGACAAGCAACCCTTGTATCAGCGTGAGGTCGAATACCCACATGGCAAACAGCCCCACCAGGGCGCTGGTGACGAAGACCCCGAGCGTGGCAAGAGACAAGGCCGGCTTGAAGCCAACTCGGAACGTCTTGAGGCGGGTTCGCAGGCCGCCATCGAGTAGAATCATGGCCAGGGCCAGATGACCGATGAAAAAGGCCATGGAATAGTCATCGAACTGAATACCCAGAACGCCCTCTTCACCTGCCAGCATTCCCAGCCCGAGGAAGATCAGAAGCAGCGGCAGGCCCACCATCGATGAGATGCGGCTCGCAACGACGCTGAGAGCGATCAGGAAGCCGGAAAGTAGGAAAAGAGAGTTGATGGTGTCCATGCAAGACCTCACGCCGGAATGGCGCCATTATGCCACGCCTGCCCTCTTATCGCAGGACGAGACCTGCTAGCCATGCCCGGTATGACAGCGATAAACTCCCCGCTAACCGAAGATTACATTTGCTTTGGAGTGACATGTCCAAGCCTGATCGCAGCATCATCAATTGCAGTATTGCAGGCATGTTACTCACTTCCCTGCTGTTGTTACCTCTTTCGCTGTCGGCCCAATCCGACGCGGACGATGGCGATCCCATGCCCGCGCCTTCGCTCGAGCTAGACACCAGCGTCAGGGTATTTCCTCCCTTGAAAGCGACCGAGCCATTGGCGCCGGACGGCGATAGCCCCCTTGCCGAAGTGCCACCCGTGGTCGAAGGGCCTAGATTTCTCGAATATCTGCTACCCCGCCTGGTGAAGCCGAGCGCACCGCTCGATTCGATTTCCATCGAGCCTCTACCCGAAGTGCCCACGGTCGTCAGTGAGCCCGCCGAGCCTATCGCCCCGCCGCCCACCATTCAGCTGCGAATCACGCTGGACTGGTATCTCAACCCCCAGCATGCCGCCCTGCTGGTGGCGCGCGAGAAAGGCATGTTCCTGCGGCGTGGCCTGGAGGTGAGTCTGGATATTCCGGCAGATCCCACTGTTCCCGCCAAACTGCTGGCCGCCGGCAGAACCGATCTCGCCGTGGGCCGTCAAGCGCAGCTACACCTGCTGGCCCACGCCGGCGTACCGGTAATGCGTATTGCCACCCTGGTCGCTGCCCCCGTATCGGGGCTGGTTCTTCATGGCAGTGCCGAAAAGGAGAGACTGGATCTGGCGCTCGAGGGCTTGCGCATCGGCTATACGGACGTCGATGGTCGCGATGTGATGCTGGCGAGCCTACTCAGCGACGTTATGGGACTTGCCAATGGCTTGGAGCTGGTCGAGCTGGAAGACGTCAACTACTCAGTGCTCGATGCCATGCGCAGGCAGCGCGTCGACGGCGTTCTCACACACCACCGTTATCAACTGCCACGCCAATTGGCGGACGAGGGAGTCGTCACCCACGTTCTGCCCATCGAGGAGTTCGGTGTGCCCCTGCATGATGGGCTGATACTCATGGCCAACCGGGACCAGCTCAACGGCAAGCGTGACGCCCTGCGCCGGCTGGTGGTGGCGCTGGAGGAAGCGGCGGCGTGGATCGTCAATCACCCCCAGGAGGCCTGGGCGCTGATGGAGGCCGCAGAGCCCGCGCTAGCCGATCAGGCCAGCCGCGAAACGTGGTCGCACATCGTTCCGCGCCTTTCCCTGCAGCCCGCGGCCGTCGACAAGGGGCGCTACCTGCGCCTGGATAATTTCATGCTCGATGCCGGTGCCATCGAAACAGCCGGCTCGCTGGAGCGACTCGCAGTCGATCTTGGCGCTGCCACCCCCTGACAGCACTTACTCTCCCAGGGTGTCCAGGAAATCGTTGACTGCCGCCTGGAAGGCTTCGGGCTGCTCGGCATGCAGCCAGTGGCCTGCTTGCTCCAGGGTCACGATCTCGGCCTTGGGCAGCACCTCTCGCAGTGACGGCAGAGCCGTATCCGGGACATAGTGCGAGCGTCCCCCACGGAGCACCAGGACGGGCCCAGTGAACGAGCCCTCCCCGGCAGGCGCCTGCATGATTTCCTCGTAGCCGGCCTCGATCTGATCGAGCCCCACCCGCAACTTGAGCCCGCCGTCGGCGTCACGCTCCAGGTTGGTGGCAAGGAACAGGCGTACCGCACGCTCCTCCACATGCTCAGCCAATAACGCATCGGCTGCGCGTCGATTGTCGGGCTTGCCGCGCTGCAGGTTTCTGAGTCCGGCGAAAACGGCATCATGCCCATGGCCGTAGGCCTGCGGGGCGATATCGGCCACTATCAGTGACGCCACGCGCTGTGGCGCCATTCGGGCCAGGCTGATCACGACCTTGCCGCCCATGGAATGACCTAGCAAATGCGCCTTTTCGATTTTCAGGCGATCAAGGACTTCCAGTAGATCAGCTGCCATCGCGCCATAGCTCATGCCTTCACTGTGCGGTGAACGGCCATGGTTGCGTAGGTCGACCGCCACCACCCGCCGCCGTTCCTGCCACAGCTTGACGTGCGAGCGCCAGTTGTCGGCACTACCCAGCAGGCCATGAACCACGATGAGCGGCGTACCTTCGCCACCGGTATCCTGAAAACTGAGTTCGACGGTCATGCTTCCTCCCTTGGCGTACCGCTCCGGCGCACGACTAAGGCCGCTGCGGAGCCAGGTCCTGCTGTCCGGTAAATTGTACCAGTCTGCGACTCAGCCAGCTCAGCAGTACACCGTAGAGAGGCAGGAAGAAGAGCAGACTGATGCCGAGCTTGATGACGTAATCGACGGCGGCTATCTCGACCCAGTTGGCGGCCATGAAAGGGTCGGGGCTGCGATAGAAGGCCATGGCGAAAAAAGCTGCCGTATCGACGAGATTGCCGAGCACGGTAGAAATGGCCGGTGCAACCCACCAAGCCCGCAAATTGCGCAGTCGGTCGAATACCTGAACGTCGAGCAACTGGCCCAGTACGTAGGCCATGAAGCTGGCCAGCGCGATCCTCGCAACGAACAGATTCCACTCCCCCAACGCCTCGATTCCAGCGAGCTGCCCGCGCGGGAAGACCACCGAAACGACATAGGAGATCAGCAGCGCCGGGAGCATGACGCGCATGACGATGGCCCGTGCAGGCTCCTTGCCGAACAGCCGTACCGTGAGGTCGGTGGCGAGAAAGATGAACGGGAAGCTGAAGGCACCCCAGGTGGTGTGAAAGCCGAAAAGCGTGAATGGCAGTTGAACCAGATAGTTGCTGGCCGCTATCACGGCAATGTGGAAAGTGACCAGCAGCAGCAGGCAGCGGCGCTGCTGCGCTTCCGTCAATACGAACATGGATGAATCCTTTTTGGGTGGCCGCCTGGACGACCTGAACGAAAACGAGGGGTGAGGGAACCCTCGCCGACACCCATCGGGTGCCGGTTGCGGCGGCGATTATACGCGGCAAGCGATTGCGGGCCAATGCCTGTCGGCAACACGGGGCCAGAGACGACAGCGCCGCCCTGTGGGCGGCGCTATCAAAGGCCTGAAACTGGCATCAGATCTCACGTGCCTCATGAGCGGAGCCGACGTCGCGCTCCTTCATGGCTTCGTGAACGTCCTGGAGGCTGGCGGGATCGTCGATGGTGGAGGGAACCCCGTACTCCTTGCCGTCGGCGATGTTGCGCAGCAGTTTACGCAGGATCTTGCCTGAGCGCGTCTTGGGCAGACGATTGACCACCAGGACCTGCTTGAAGCACGCAATCGGCCCGATCTGGTCACGCACCAGGGCAATCAGCTCGTTCTCGAGGGCAACTTCGTCACCATCGAAGCCATCCTTGGGGATGACCAGGCCTACCGGAATCTGTCCCTTCAGGGCGTCGTGAATACCGATTACGGCGCATTCGGCCACCGCCTTGTGGGCACCCACCACCTCTTCCATCTCACCGGTCGAAAGCCTGTGGCCAGCCACGTTGATGACGTCATCGGTGCGGCCCATGATGAAGAGATAGCCGTCTTCGTCGAAATACCCGCCGTCGCCGGTCAGGTAGTAACCGGGAAAGGCAGCCATATAGGCGCTGTGGAAGCGCTTGGGGTCGCCCCATACGCCTATCAGGCAGCCCGGGGGCATGGGCTGCTTGATCACCACACTGCCCTGCTCCAACGGAGCTGCCTGTTCGCCCTCACGATCCAGGATCTGGACGTTGAAGCCCGGCACGGGGACGGTGGCACTGCCGGCCTTGGTCGGCATCGGCTCGAGCCCTTGCAGGTTGGCGGCGATTGGCCAGCCGGTCTCGGTCTGCCACCAATGGTCGATGACCGGAACGTCGAGGAGGTCATCTAGCCAGTGGTAAGTCGGTGGGTCGAGGCGCTCACCTGCAAGATAGAGCGCTTTCAGACAAGAGATATCGTACTGCTGTAACAGCTTGCCGTCGGGATCCTCTTTCTTGATCGCGCGGAAAGCCGTCGGGGCGGTGAAAAAGCTCTTGACGCGATATTGACTGATCAGGCGCCAGAAGGCGCCGGCATCCGGCGTCCTGACCGGCTTACCCTCGTAAACCACGCTGGTACAGCCGCGCAGCAGTGGCGCATAGACGATATAGGAGTGCCCCACGACCCAGCCGACGTCCGACGCAGAGAAGAATACGTCGCCTGGTGCAACGTCATAGATGGCTTCCATGGAATAGTGCAGCGCCACTGCGTAACCGGCCGTGTCGCGCACCACGCCCTTGGGCTTGCCGGTGGTTCCGGACGTATAAAGCACATAGAGGGGGTCGCTCCCCTTGACGGGAACGCAATCTGCCGGCTCGGCCTCTTTTACCAGCTCGGCCCAGTCGTGATCCCTGGGGCCGAGCTCGGCAAGCTGCTGTTGCCGCTGCAGGAAGATGCTGGCGACCGGCTTGTGTTCGCTTAGCTCGATTGCAGCGGCAATATTTGGCTGATAGGGGATGAGGCGATCGACTTCGACCCCGCAGGAGGCAGCCACCACCACTTTGGGCTTGGCGTCGTCGATACGAACGGCGAGCTCATGTGGCGCAAAGCCACCGAACACCACGGAATGCACCGCACCCAAGCGCGCACAAGCATACATGGCAACGAGAGCTTCGGGGACCATCGGCATATAGATGACGACACGATCCCCTTTCTCGACGCCCAGCCCCTTCAAGGCGCCGGCAAACAGCGCCACGTCGTCGCGCATTTCGCGATAGGTAAGGGTGCGCTTGCCGCCGGTAACCGGTGAGTCCCAGTAGATGGCTGGCTGATCGCCGCGCCCCTGGTCGACGTGATGGTCCAAGGCGGCATGACAGAGATTCATCTCGCCATCGGTAAACCAGCGTGCATGGCCTTGCTCGTCGTACTCCAGGATGGTGGTTGGAGGGGTGAACCAGGGGATTCTCCGAGCCTGCTCGGCCCAGAAGGATTCCGGCTGTTCGATCGAGCGCTGATACTGATTTTTGTAAGCTGGCATGAGCATTCCGTCCGGCATCGGAGACTTCGATTGTTGACACTTTAGAGGTTTTTTCTTTTTTTTCTCTCATACCATCGGCTAACAAAGCGGATATTAGGCATAAAAGCCTGTTTTCTTGACCCGGATTGTTGACAACTGTCCAAAATGACCGCCGTTTAAAACGACCTGAATTTATTCTCCGTTTGACAGTCGCAGAGTCACTATCAATGATGACTAAATCAGCAATGCCATGACCAAACGGGCACTGCCGGGTTGCAGCGTCTGCGACATTCCATTTGCGCTGTCCTGTCTCAGACCGAGGTAGCTGCCTGAAACCGCCAGACCTGAGCGAGACCAAATTGCTCGGGCATCAACGGGAGAACATCATGAGCACCTCGCACAGCGCTTCCACTCGCCTTCTGCAAGCCGGCAGTCCAGCGATAGACCATGCCACTGCCCTGCTCAAGGCGCTAGCCAATGACAACCGCCTGCGTATCCTGTGTCTGCTGGACGAATCCGAACTATCCGTGACCGAACTCAACCAGCGCTTATCCCTCAGCCAATCGGCATTGTCTCAACACCTGGCCATACTCAGACGTGAAGGATTGGTATCGACACGCCGGGCATCGCAGACCATCTACTATTCGCTGCAGGGTGATCAGGCTCGCCAGATGATCGAGGCTCTGGTGCGCCTGCAGGAACGATGACGACGGCACGATCGAAGGCTCATCGCTTTTCCCAACGGCTCGCGTCCAGCCGTTCGAATACTCGTTCAACGGCGCCCTCTACCCCTTTGCTTACCGCCATGCCGAGCTTCGCACCCATGGGGTGGCGCGTCTCCAAACGCACGCTGACAACGCGCGCATCCTGCATGCGCGAGACCAGATAGGCTTCGCTGGTGCCGAGGTCATCGATCAGTCCCTTGGTCAAGGCGTCACGGCCGTACCACACCTCTCCCGTCGATGCCGCTTCGATATCCAGCGTGGGGCGCCGCTCGGCTACATGCCGCTTGAACAGGGCGTGAATGTTTTCCAGGTCGGATTGGAATTTCTCGCGCCCCTCTTGCGTATTTTCGCCGAATACGGTGAGCGTTCTCTTGTACTCCCCTGCCGTGAGCAGCTCGACGTCGATATCGTGACGTTTGAGCAGGCGATGCACGTTGGGAAGCTGAGCAACGACGCCGATCGAGCCCAGTACGGCGAAAGGAGCAGCGCGCAGGTGATCTGCCGCGCACGCCATGAGATATCCGCCACTGGCTGCCACCTTGTCCACGCAAACCGTTATTCTGAGTCCCGCATCGCGCAAGCGATCGATCTGGGCCGCAGCAAGCCCGTAGGCGTGAACCAGACCGCCGGGAGACTCCAGGCGAATCACCACTTCATCCTTTTCGTTGGCCGTCGCGATTACGCTGGAGATCTCTTCCGCAAAGCGGTCAACGCCGGTTGCCTTGATATCACCGTGAAAGTCGAGCACCCAAACGGTACGTCGTTCCTCTTCCGGCTGACTGCGGCCTTTACGGGAGCGCCCCTTGTCGTCACGTCGAAAGGCCTTGAGCAAGCGCTTGCGCGCCCCAGGCTCGGTAGCCGCCACTGCCAAGCGACGGCGGCGAGTCTCGAGTCGCTCATTCAACTCCTCGACACGCAGCCGAGTGCGCCCACCGCTCTCGCTCTTGATTCGGGCGACAACCACTATCACCATGACCACCAGAATAGTGAGTATCGACATCTGAATGATGAAGCGCCCGATGTCCATCAACCATTCGTTCACATTGTCACTCCTGTAGGGGTTGTAAATTCAATCGTGACGTCGCCGCGCGACGTTGACAACGGGCTTGATTGAAACAATCGTTTGAAATAACCTCTGGGATGGCTTCCCCTCTGCTTACCAACATAGGATTTGACCATGTCCGTTTCGACCCTAGACAAACTGCAAGAGCGTTTCGACCCCCAGGCTGCCAAGGGCATGGATGATATCTTCCAATTTCATTTCAGCGACAATGGCAGCCACTATCTGATCGTCAAGGACGGTACCCTGGTGATCGAAGAGGGTGAGCATGACGACCCCTCCGTTTCGCTTTCCATGAGTACCGACACCTTGAGAGGCATCATGTCGGGCGATGTCAACGGCATGACGGCCTTCATGACCGGCAAGCTGAAGGCGACGGGTAACGTGATGCTGGCTACCAAGCTCACCAGCCTGTTTCCGAATCGCTGATGCGATCGGCGGTATCGCTGCACCGCCGACGGGCCGCCATCAGGCGGCCCGTTTCATTTCCGAAGGGTGAGACGGCCAACGCCGCCGGCCACTTCTGCGAGATGAGTCTCGATCAAGGCGCGCGATATCGAGTAGGTCGGTGGGAGTTGCGGCAGTCGGCTGGGGAGGAACCAGGCGGCATCGGCAATCTCTACGCCATCGATACGGATGCGCCGAGTCGCCGCTTCGGCAAAGAAGCCGAGCATGAGGGCGTGGGGAAAGGGCCAGGCCTGGCTGCGGTAGTAACGTATTCGCCCTACGCTCACCCCCACCTCCTCGTAGATCTCCCTGTGGACCGCCTCTTCGGCCGATTCGCCAGGCTCGATGAAGCCGGCCAGGGTCGAATAGCGGCCCGGTGGGAAGCGAGGGCTACGGGCCAGCAGCATGGCCTCACCATGGGTTACGAGCGTGATGATGCATGGAGAGATTCGCGGATAGTTGCGGTGGCCGCACTGCTCGCAGTGCATGGCAAACTCGGCATCGAGTCGCGCTGAAGCTGCGCCACAGCGGCCGCAAAAACGGTGGTCGCGTATCCAGGCCGCGACCTGAAGGGCCGTTGAAATCAACGGATACCAGGATTCAGGCAGCTGTGCGAGCCACTGTCGACCGTCAGGCCAATGCGCCTCGGCACGCTCTTCCACCGACAAGGCGATCGGCTCGTCGTGCCAGAAGGCGAGTGGCTGAACCTGGGCCGGCCAGGGTTGCTCCGGTTGCAGCGGACTGCCGTCAGGGGCCGGGGCGATCTTGCCTTCGGCCACTCGCAGCAGCCGACCCTGGGCGATGCCTAGCGGCAGTTCACGGCGCAGCATCGCTGCCCTCTTGGCTCCGCTGCAGCATATCCCAATGGCAGCTTCCGGCCGCCTGACGAATCTGTTCGAGCTTATTGCGGTGGGCGGCCAGCTCCGCCTCTCCCGGCTGCAGCACGCGAAGGCTGCCGGGTGGAAGCGCCAGGCGCCTGATCGACAAGCCGCTAGCCATGGCTTCGCTATCGCTGCTCTCCTCCGCATCCAGGGAAAGCGCGGTCTGCCCGCCGGTCATGGCCAGGTAAACCTCGGCCAGTATCTCGGCATCGAGCAGGGCACCGTGAAGCACGCGGTGGCCGTTGTCGATCTCGTAGCGTTTGCACAGCGCATCGAGGTTGTTACGCTGACCAGGGTGGCGCTCGCGTGCCAGCTGCAGCGTATCGAGGATACGGCAGTGTTCTGCGACCGGCCCCAGGCGAGGCTCTCCGCGTGCCGCCATCAGCAGTTTGAACTCGTGATCGATGAAGCCCACATCGAAGGCCGCATTATGGATCACCAGCTCGGCACCACGGACGAATGCCCAGAACTCATCGGCCACGGAAGCGAATACCGGCTTGTCTTCCAGAAACTCGTTGGTGATGCCGTGGATGCCGATGGCTTCCGCTTCCACCACCCGTTCCGGGTTGATGTATTGATGGTAGGTACGGCCGGTGAAGCGTCGATTGACGAGTTCCAGCGCGCCGATCTCGATGAGGCGATGGCCTTCCCGCGGATCGATGCCGGTAGTTTCGGTATCAAGAACGATCTGACGCATTGACTATGACTCGGGTTGGATGACTTTCGCTTTGCCGCGCGACCAGTGAGCGTCGATGGCGGCATTGGCCAGCGCATCGGCACGCTCGTTGCCCGGGTGGCCATTGTGTCCCTTCACCCAGTGCCACTGGATGCGATGACGCCGGGTCTCTTCCAGAAGCTCTCGCCACAGCGCCTCGTTCTTGACGGGCTGACGGCTTGCCGTCTTCCAGTTGCGTTTCATCCAGCCATGGATCCACTCGGTGATGCCGCGGCGCAGGTACTCGGAATCGGTCCAGAGCTCGATCTCGCAGGCACGCTTGAGCGCGCGCAGCGCCATGATGGCCGCCATCAGTTCCATGCGATTGTTGGTGGTGTTTTCTTCGAAGCCGTTCAGCGTCTTTTCGTGGCTGCCACTGACCAGCACCGCCCCCCACCCCCCCGGTCCCGGGTTACCGCGACAGGCGCCATCGGTATAGATCGTGACCCTGGGAAGAGCCTTGTCCTGTTCGCCTTCACTCAACTTCTGTGGTCCTTCTGCTTGGTTCCGGTACGCTGTTGCCTACCCGAGTGGCGTGCCCCAGCGCACCGCCGCCCAACGACCCTTGGAGACGTAGCTTGGGACGCTGGCTCTGGGCAAGGCGGGTGCGGCGTCGGGCGTGAATGATGAAGCTGTCGCCCAGCGGCACGTTATGGCGCCGTCCCAGCGTCTCGAGAGCAGCATTGCTCGGCAGGCTGCCGGGGAGGTGAAAGCCGCAGTAGTCTACCCGCTCGATGCGGAAGTCGACAAACGCCAACCAATCGCCCAGCTTGCCTGGCGTCCGCCATTGTCCGCGCCAGGGCAAGCGGGTGCGACGTCTGGGCGATAACCGAGAGAGGCCTGCGATTCCCAGCGGCATCCAACCCAGCACGATCAGACAGCCATCGTCTGCGGTAACTCGAGCGGCTTCCTGCAACAGGCGGTGTGGCTCGGGCACCAGCTCCAGCAGATGATGCACGAGGACCAGATGAAGGCATTCATCAGGCAATGCCAGCGCATCCAAGGGGCACACCAGGCTCGACGCGCTTTCGCTGAGCTCGGCTGTGGGCGCCCAGCGAATGTTGTGGCGAATGGGAGACATATCGGTCAGCGCCGGCGCCATGCCCAGCTCCAGGCTATGTCCACCATGGCGACTCTCGCAGATCGGTCCCAGGCAAGCCCGCTCGGCGCGCCAATGGGCCTGGCCGTTTTCGCTTGACCAGTAACGACGTCCTTCGCGATAGAGCTGGGCCAGGGCGAGTGCCCCCTCCGGGTTTGACATTGCTGGCCTATACCTCCATGATCACCGGTTTTGTAGGCAATTCACCGCAACATGGCTGCGTATCGCCGCCGTGGAGACCTGACTTGGGCGGCTCCCGGCCAAGCGGGCGTGGCGGCAAGCTGAATTCACTTTGATCTCGTTATGGCACTTCTTCGTTATGACATTCGGTTGACGACGCGACAAGGAAAACCCCTATGCTGAGCGTGACACCGATTCCCGCATTAAGCGATAACTATATCTGGCTATTACGCCAGGATACGAGCCCCGAGGTCTGCGTGGTGGATCCGGGCGACGCCGAACCGGTCATCAAGACGCTCGAACAGGAAGGCCTCACGCTCGACTCCATTCTCGTAACGCATCATCATCCCGACCACACGGGTGGCCTGCCGGAATTGGTCGAGCGCTTTTCCCCCAGAGTCATCGGTCCGCACAATCCGAACATCGACGCTCTCACGGAACGGGTCGCTAACGGCGATACCTGTCGCGTCATGGGGCGCCGCTTCGATGTCTTCGAAGTCCCCGGGCACACCCTCGATCATATCGCCTTCTTCACTGCCGGCATCCCGCCGCTGCTCTTCTGTGGCGATACGCTGTTTTCGGGTGGCTGTGGCCGGCTTTTCGAAGGCAGCCCGGAGCAGATGCATCGTTCTCTGCAGACCCTGGCTGGCTTGCCGGACGATACGCTGGTATTTGCCGCCCACGAGTACACTCTTGCCAATCTCAGGTTCGCGCAGGCGGCCGACCCCAACAACCGCGACGTTGCCGACGCACTTGCCCAGGCCGAGCACGCGCGCGGGCACGACCGCCCCACGCTGCCAAGCCATCTGGCTCGCGAGAAGCGCATCAACCCCTTCCTGCGCTGTGCGGACCCCGACGTTCGTGCCACGGCGGCGCAGCATGGCAAGACCGACACCGATCAGGCCACGTTCGCGACCCTGCGAGCCTGGAAAGACAGTTTCTGAGAATCGACGCATCCCATGGGCAGCGCTGCAAGCGCACCCAGAAGGAGAACGTATGACCTATCGAACGACACGCCAATGGACGCTGGTACTCGCCGGCGGCATTGCCATGATTGGCGCGCTGTCAGCGGCCAGTCCGGCACTACTGGCAGCGCCCCACCCCGGGGCTAGCCCCGCCATGCCCACCCACCATTTCTGGGACGACCTGAACATCGAGTACCTGCCCGGAGATGCCTGGGAACGGCTGCGTGAGAATCTGTCATGGCATGATCGCCGTCATGACGCCCGCGTGCAGCAGTGGATCGAACATTACCGTGCCAATCCTGCCAACGTGGTCGAAATCATCGAACGCGCTCGGCCCTGGATGGCGTGGATCACCGAGCAGGTAGAGTTGCGAGGCCTGCCCGCCGAGATCAGCCTGATTCCTTTCATCGAAAGCTCCTACGACCCGCATGCCCGCAGCCATCGCGGCGCGGCCGGCCTATGGCAGTTCATGCCCGGTACCGCCGATGCCTTGGGACTGCGGCGCCAGAACGGTTACGACGGCCGCCTCGACGTGGTGGCCGCCACCAACGCGGCGCTGGACTACATCGAGCTGCAAGCCGACCAGTGGTATGAAGGCGATATCGAACTTTCGCTGGCGGCCTACAATGCCGGCGCCGGCACGGTCAACCGGGCTCGCCACGCCGCCATGGCTCGCGGTGAAAGCGGTCATTACTGGGACTTGCAGCTGCCCAACGAGACGATGAACTACCTGCCCAAGCTCAATGCCATCGCTGCCATCATCGACGATCCGGAAAGCTACGGCGTCACGTTGCCCGAAATAGACGACGCCCCCGCTTTTGCCAAGGTGCCGGTGAACCAACATATCACTCTGTCGCAACTGGCCAGTGTGACAGGAGTGGACAGCGCTGAGCTGACTGCCCTGAACCCCGGCTTGACCAACGGCAGTGCCAGCCCGGCCACCGCTGCAGTCGTTCTGGTGCCCATCGAGCAGGAAGAGGCCGTGCTGGCCGAACTGAGCAGTCCCCCAGCAAGCGAGCCCGCCGAAGCAGGCCACTACCTCGTACAGCGCGGCGACAGCCTGTCAGCCATTGCATCCCGCCATGGCCTAAGCGTGGCCGAACTGCGCCAGCACAACGGCCTGCGCGGAGACGCCATACAAGTGGGGCAAACACTCGATATACCACGTCGCAGCCTGGCATCTCGCTGACATGGCAGGCAAACCGATAAAAACCAAGGTTTACAAGCGACGGGGGGCCTGACACCTTATGGCGGTAATGCTCGGAGTTCCGGGATAGCCCCAACCAAGGATGTCATTGATGCGGTTCGTCTTGCGTTCCACTCTCTATTGCTGTCTTTTGCTCGGCTGGTTGGCGCCGGTACTCGCCGCCGAACCCGACGAAGTTCCCACGGTGCATGGCCTGGCGCTCTATGACGACCCGGCCCTGCCCGCGGATTTCACGCATTTTCCCTACGTCGAGGCCGAGGCCCCCAAGGGGGGCAGCATGACTCAGGCCGCCGTGGGCAGCAGTTTCGATTCGACCAATCCCTTCATCATTCGCGGCACCCCGGCGATCGGCATCAGCCATATCTACGACACCTTGCTCACCGAGAACGCCGACGAACCGTTCAGCGTC
This sequence comes from Halomonas sp. TH-94, assembly GCF_057473365.1. Classification (NCBI taxonomy): domain Bacteria; kingdom Pseudomonadati; phylum Pseudomonadota; class Gammaproteobacteria; order Oceanospirillales; family Halomonadaceae; genus Halomonas; species Halomonas sp. TH-94. Next base: position 1,022 of record NZ_JBYCKL010000083.1, on the reverse strand, counting down.
TATGGTCTGCTGGCGGAGGGAATGCGGCTGGACCCGGACCGCTACTGGATCGAATTCGATTTGCGCCCCGAGGCCCGCTTCCATGACGGCGAGCCGGTGACGGCTGAAGACGTGGCATTCAGCTTCAATCTCCTAATAGAGGAAGGCAATCCCTTCTACCGTGGCTATTACGCCGATGTCGAAAGCGTCGTGGCACTGGACCCTCATACCGTGCGCTTCGAGTTTTCCAGCAACCATTCCCGGGAGCTGCCGTTGATCGTCGGTCAGCTGCCGATACTGCCCAAGCATTACTGGGAAGAACGCGACTTCAGTGCACCGACGCTGGCTCGTCATCCCGGCTCCGGACCCTATCGAATCGCCAGCGTCGAGCCAGGACGTCGCATCGTTTATCAACGCGACGAGGAGTATTGGGGTCGCGACCTACCGGTCAACGCCGGCAGGCATAACATCGATCGCCTGATCTACGACTACTATCGCGATCGCGATATTGCCTGGGAGGCCTTCAAGGCCGGCGTACTGGACTACCGCATCGACGCCCGAGCCTCGACCTGGGCGATAGGCTACGACTTCCCCGCCTACCGCGATGGGCTGGTAAAGCGGATCTCCGTCCCCGATGGAAGTCCCTCGCGCATGCAGGCATTCGTGTTCAATCTGCGTCGCGACAAGTTCCAGGATCGCCGTGTCCGCGAGGCGCTCAACCTGACTTTCGACTTCCCGTGGCTCAATGCCAACCTGTTCTACGACTCCTACCACCCTACCGTGAGCTATTTCCAGAATTCCGAGATGGCGGCTGAGGGTTTGCCGAGCGAGGCGGAGCTCGAGCTGCTCGAGCCGCATCGTGATGAGCTGCCCGCCCGGGTGTTCGACAGCCCCGTGCCCATCGACCATCCCGAAGACCTGCGCGAGCGCTTGCGGCTGGCCTATGACCTGCTGCTTGAGGCCGGCTATGAGGTACACGACGGCAGGCTGGTCGATGCCAGGGGACGCCCTCTCACCATTGAGGTGATGCTATTCGACAGTGG
>NZ_JBYCKL010000082.1:0-57572 GCF_057473365.1 Halomonas sp. TH-94 | reverse complement strand
CTTTGGTGCGCGAAATTTCTCGCCGCGAGCTGGGCATGGCTCATCACGACGTGCAGTTACTTGGTGGGCTGGCCATGCTTGGGGGGCGTATCGCCGAAATGCATACCGGCGAGGGCAAGACGCTGACGGCTACGCTGCCGGCTGCGACGGCCGCCTTGGCAGGTATTCCCGTACATGTCATCACCGTCAACGATTACCTCGCTGCCCGGGACGCCGAGCTGATGACGCCGGTTTATCGCGCACTGGGACTTAGCGTGGCCGCCGTGGTGCATGAGATGCCGCCCCAGGAGCGCCGGGCCGCCTACGCGGCTGACGTCGTCTACTGTACCAATAAAGAGCTGGTGTTCGACTATCTGCGCGACACGCAGCTGCTGGCTCGGCACCGTCACCCCTTGCAGGCTCATGCAGCCCGTCTGATCGGGGAGCTGCACGACGAGCGTCTGTTGTTACGCGGTCTGCATTACGCCATCGTCGATGAAGCCGACAGCGTAATGCTCGACGAGGCGCGTACGCCTCTGATTCTGTCCGGACCTGCTGGCAACGATGCGCTGGATATCGGGCTGCTCGACGAAGCGCTGGCACTGGCCGGTGAGTTCGAGGAGAACACCGACTTCATACGCGAGAGCGGCCAGATCCACCTGACCGAGCGCGGACGCCAGCAGCTTACCGAAAAGGCTCAGGCACTACGTGGCAGCGGCTGGGTGGGGCGTTCGCGGAGAGAGTGGTTGGTACAGCAGGCGCTGGTGGCACATCACCATTTCCAGCGTGACCATCATTACCTGGTACGTGACGGCAAGGTTCAGATCATCGATGAACACACCGGGCGGGTCATGGCGGACCGCAGTTGGGAAAAGGGGCTGCAGCAAATGATCGAACGGCTCGAGGGCTGTGAGCCGAGCGACCCCAATGTGACCCTGGCGCGCCTGACCTATCAGCGTTTCTTTCGTCGTTATCATCATCTTTCCGGTATGACTGGCACGGCGCGGGAAGTGCGCGGCGAGTTGTGGCGCACTTATCGCTTAAGAGTGGTGGCGATACCGCCACACCGCCCGAGCAAGCGACAACACTGGCCGACGGTGACCCTTGAGCGTCAAGTGGACAAGTGGCAATGGATCGCCTGCCGGGTGCAGGAGATTGCCGCGCAGGGGCGTGCGGTATTAGTGGCTACGGTGAGCCTGGCCGACTCCGAGGCACTCTCCCGGCAGCTCGATGCAGCCGGGGTGGACCATGCGATGCTCAACGCCCGTCAGGATGCGGAAGAGGCCGGTACGGTGGCCCGCGGTGGCCGCAAGGGGGCCGTGACGGTGGCCACCAGCATGGCGGGGCGCGGCACGGATATTTCGCTCGACGATGAGGTCAAGGCGGCGGGGGGGCTGCATGTCATCATTGCCGGCCATCACGATGCCTCGCGTGTAGACCGTCAGATAGCCGGCCGCTGCGCTCGTCAGGGCGATCCGGGCAGCGTGGAATTCGTCGTCAGTGAAGAGGATGCGCTGCTTGATGAGCTGGAGGGCTGGCAACGCCTACTGGGCCAGCTGCCGGCCCGCTTGAAACGAGCGCAGCGTCGCCGAGAGGCACGTCATGCCCGTGAGCGTGGGCGGCTACTCGATGCCGACTGGCGTGAAGACGAACAACTCGGCTTCAGTGGTAAAGCCGAATGAATAGAATCCCCAACGATATAGACGGCATGGCGCGTCACGACGAGGAAACCCTATGAGTCCGCTTGTTCATCGCAGTATCGCACTGCCGCTGTGCCTTGCCGCTACACTCGGGGCTGTGACGCTCCCGGCCCTGGGTCAGGATGTGGTCGAGCATGGTTTCGGGGAATTGAGTTGTCTGGTCGAGCCGGGCAGGCAGGCGACCCTCTCGAGCCAGGTTCCCGGCGTCATAGACGCCATTCAGGTCGAGCCCGGCGATGAGGTCGGTTCAGGCGACACGCTGTTCACGCTGAGGCGGGAGGTGGAATTGGCCAGTGTGGCGCTGGAGCGCGCTCGGGCCGACTATGCCGACCGTCGCGTACAGCGCAACCAGCGCATGATCGAGCGAGGTATGCTCAGTGAGAGCGAGCGTGACGAAATCGATACGGAAATGCGCCTTGCGCGTATGCAGGTCAACCTGGCCAATGCCCGGCTGGAACAGATGACCCTGCGTGCACCTTTTGCCGGTCTCGTCACCCAGCGCTGGGCGGAAGAGGGGGAGTACATCGATGCTACGCCGGTGTTGGAACTGGTGCAGCTCGACCCGCTTCGGATCGAAGCGGTCATGCCGCTGACGGCATACGGGGCCGTTGCCGTGGGGGATCGACTGACGATTCGATTGCTGGCGCCGATAGAGGAAGAAGCCGTGGCGCGCGTACAGCGCGTAGACAGCGTGATCGATGCCTCGAGCGGCACATTTGCCATCGGTTTGGCGCTGGACAACCCGAATGGTCAGATCCCGGCGGGCATCAATTGTCGGCTGGGGCTTGTCAACTGACCGTTTGCGCAGATTGGTGTGGGTGGTTCCGCGCACTGGAATGAGGCTGTAAGCGTTTTCCATGCTGCGATGCAGGGCTGAGCCGTGTTCCGTGACACGTGACACCCTTTCTTTGCCCTTATCGGGCAAAGTGTCGTGACAGAGGTGAAATGTCGACATGTCTGCGGCATTATGTTTCTGGAAGTGACAAAGGAGAAACCTCATGCCAACTCAACAGAACGCTGCGGGTCCCGCCTGTGAAGTGCTGAACCATTGGGTATCTCATGCCCTGGCTCAACAAGCGGCACAGGACGCCTTGGCGGCTTACATTCCCTGACGGTATCTATTTGGTAATTGGGCCAGGGAGGGTCCAGCTCTACTCCTCTCCAAGACCAGACTCCAAGACCAGTGACTTCTCGCTTTCCTGCCTCTGCTTTTCCTTCACTTACTTTTTAACCGCTGTCATCGCGGCCTGGCGAATACCTGCGTCCAGAAGGGCGAGTAGCGTGACTCTTCAGTTTCGTAGGAAGCCGCACCCATCTGGGTGAAGTTATCGCTCATGATATTGACACAGTGCCCGGGGCTTTCCAGCCAGCCTTCCATTGCACGCGCCACATCGGGCGGCCCGGCAGCGATATTTTCACCGACCGCCTGCCACTCATATCCGGTGTCGCTCACCCGCGCATCGACCCCTTCGTCCTCGGCATCGGTATGGCTGAAAAATTGATTTTCCGCCATGTTGCGCGAATGGTCGTGCGCGGCTTCGGCCAGGCGGCAGCTCCATTCCAGCGCTTCAACGGCAGTGAGCTCCTCATCGCCGCATTGACGCGCTTCGCTACGCGCCTCATTGACGCGCTCGAGCATTTCGCGCTGTGCGTCGTTGAGTTCGCATTCCGCAGCCGCAAGATGCGGTAGGGCTCCAAGGCCCAGCACGGCGATGACGTAAAGGGGGCAGTGCGTTGCATCGGGCCTTCCTCGTGGCACAGGATGTTCCATCACTGTAGTAGCAGGAACAGTAAGTATGAGGCATTGAGGCGCCGGGCCAACGCAGACCGCTCGGTTATCGTCGCGATCATTGCCCATGACAATGCCGATGAGGGCTGAGCGGGCAGGGTTCAAACAGACGAGGAGATATTGTCGTTGCGCTCGTCAGCGTCTTGTATGGCTTCGTGCTCGATTCCATGGCGTGCGACTACGACTAGGCCTGCTTTTTCCTCGGCCTCGCTCATGTCAACGACCCACCATTCCGGCGGCTGGTCAGAGGCTTCGTTGACTTGTACGGCTCTATAAACCCGATACCTCATGCGGTGCGCTCCTGTTGGCTGGTAGCTGAGAGGTAGAGCGTTCATGCAACCGGCTAGTGTTTCAGGATCACATAGAAGGCGTGGATGATCCCCGGTATGAAGCCCAGCATCGTCAGCAGTATATTCAGCCAGAAGTGTGGTTTCAGGCCTACTTCAAGAAAGACGCCGACCGGAGGCAGCAGAATGGCAAAGATCATCTTGATGGGGTCTGTCGCGGTGAAAGCCATGGCATTTTCTCCTTGAAAGTGACGCTCCCTATCGTGGCTTCAGTCTAGCTACATCAGGCGCGGTCCGCCCAAACTGGTTTTCAGCAAAGGCTCTGAACCGTACCGGCTTTCTCGGAGACCCGCTGGGTCTCTACCTTTTTGATGAATGCTGATTTTTATACAGCCTATTTAAGTGATCTCGTCGCATCTGTAAGCTATAGCCCACAATGTTTATGGGAAAAAGCTTACAAAATCCATCTGCCAACAAAAGGCGCAGCGTGGCAATCTTGATATGCGTCAGGGAGAGGTGCACAGGGAGCGGTGTGCCAGGGAGAGATGCAGCGGGATGAGGCCCGGCCGGGCAATCGGTCGGGCTTTCTGCTTTACGTAATCACTGAAAATGATCTGTGCAGTGGCCAACACTCGTAGTGTTGAGGTCCAGGCAGTTTGTTACCAGTGTTTACCATCAACGAAAAACCGCCACCCGGCATGACCCGTGAGTGGCGGCTTCTCTTGAATCCAATGGTCGGAGCGACAGGATTCGAACCTGCGACCTCTGCAACCCCATTGCAGCGCGCTACCAAGCTGCGCCACGCTCCGACTGTTCTTCAGGCCTGGGCCTTGAGAACGAGGCGTATACTAGCGCGTTCGGGTGCAAATGAAAAGCCTCTTTTGTACTTTCCTTTCAATCGCTTGCCATTATCGATGAGGACGCCTCTTTTCGTAACCGATGATGAAACGGGTTGTCGCTTTGAGCCGGCATGCCGCGATCAGATCTCTTCCCATATACGGCGACGGAACTCATGGGGCAGGGCGGCCACCTGCTTCATGCGCTCCAGGTTGTGTTCGGCGACTTCTCGGGCGACATCTTCATAACACTCCTTCATTTTTTCCGGATCGGCGCCGTGGGTCTCGTAGCAGCGGGCGATCTGCTGTCCGGCTTGTGAAAGAGCGGCGATAAAGTTGGCTTCCTGCAGCATCAGGTCCGATACGCTTTCCATCCAGGCCAACTGAAGTCGTGACATGGGTGCGACTCCCTGCAGCCACTGTTGCGACCACCATTGCAACATCGGTTGAGAGGCGTCGAGCGCCGGGTTGGGATGGGTGGGGGTTGTGCTGGCCATGGCGGTCTCCTCTAATACGTCGAAGTGAGTGTATGGGGCGGGCAGGCTGAACGGGGTTACTTCCAGTCTAGTCCAGCGGTGGTGGTGCTCCCACGTTTATTCGCTGCGTTGCGGTATGAATTTCGGCGATATTTTTTTGCTGTCGGAGAGCCGTTGCTCACCGGTCGTAGCCGGGATATGTCATGCTCTACGGCCGGTCGGAAATTCAAGGGGAAGCAGGACGATGTGGGATGTCATCAAGTCAGTGTTGGCCGCCTTCTTCGGCGTACAGCGCGACCAGCGGCGTCGTGAGGATTTCGAGAAGGGGAATGCGCTAGCTTTCATCGTCACGGGGATCGTCATGGGGCTGCTGCTGGTGGGGGTGCTGGCCCTGATCGCGATACAGGTAGCCGGCTGAACGAAGCGGTGGCGAACGTTGTTAAGCGCGTTAGCCTTAAGGTGAACGTTTGGCGAGTGACTTTCTAAACGTGTCTCCATATACTCGCTAGAAGAAGCGGCTAATGTTCTCAGGATGAGAACCCCTCACCCTGACTCCTGGGGGCGCCGTTATCGATACAACTACAAACATCGGGAGGCGTCGATGCGCACTCTGCTCGTCTGGTTGGCAGGGGGCTTGACCCTTGTCGGCTCGAGCCAGGTGGCTCTGGCTAGCGGTTGGAACATGCCGGTCGGGGTTACTGACCTCAGTAGTGAGATCTACAGTCTGCACATGCTGATCTTCTGGATCTGTGTGGTCATCGGCGTGCTCGTATTCGGGGTGATGTTCTATTCCCTGTTTCGCTATCGCCACTCCAAGGGTGCCAAGGCTGCCAATTTCCACGAAAACACCACCGTCGAGATCATCTGGACGGCGATCCCGTTGTTGATACTCATTGGTATGGCGGTACCCGCTACCGCGACGCTGAAGAAAATCTACGACCCTTCCGGTGCCGAGCTGGATGTCATGGTCACCGGCCAGCAGTGGCGCTGGCGCTACGAGTACTTGGGCGAAGACGTCGCCTTCAATTCCAATTTGGCCACACCTCGCGCGCAAATTCGCGGCGACGAGGAGCGCGGTGAGCACTATCTTCTCGAAGTCGATGAGCCGCTCGTGCTGCCGATCAATCGCAAGGTTCGCTTCCTGTTCACTTCCGATGACGTCATTCACGCCTGGTGGGTGCCCGAGTTTGCCGTAAAACAGGACACGGTACCCGGCTTCATCACCGAGAACTGGGTGCGCATCAACGAACCGGGTATCTATCGTGGGCAGTGCGCCGAGCTGTGTGGGGTCGACCATGCCTTCATGCCCATCGTCGTGCATGCCGTCGAGGAAGATGAGTTCGATACCTGGCTGGCCGAGCGTCAGGAGATGGCTGCGGAAGAGGCCATGGGCATCGATCGCGAATGGGAGTTCGACGAGCTGATGGAGCGGGGCGAGGGCGTTTACGGCAGCATTTGCGCTTCGTGCCACCAGCCTGAGGGGCAGGGGTCGCCGCCGGCCTTCCCGGCCCTGGCCGGCAACGAACAGATGCTCGCCGATGTCGAGTGGCACAAGGATGTCATCATCAATGGGGTGTCCGGAACTGCCATGCCGTCGTTCCGTACGACGCTCAACCCGGTCGAGCTGGCAGCGGTCATCACTTATACCCGTAACGCCTGGGGCAATGAGTCCGGCGATGCGGTGCAGCCGGCCGAAATCGCCGAGCGACTGCAATGATGATCGCCCTCACGGTGCCGGTGCACCGTGAGGGGCACCGACGAGCAGCGATATACAACAAGACAATGAATCTGGAGTATTCCGATGGCCCCTAAGGTACCTCCTCAGCCGACTCTCGAGCAGAGCGCCACCGCCGCGGAAGCGGGGCATGGACATGCCCACGAAGCCCCCCCGAAGGGCATCATGCGGTGGCTATTGACCACCAATCACAAAGAGATCGGGTCGATGTACCTGATCTTCTCGCTGATCATGTTCTTCATCGGCGGGATCTTCGCACTGGTTGTGCGTCTCGAGCTGTTCCAGCCAGGCCTGCAGTTCGTCAATCCCGAGTTCTTCAACCAGATGACCACCATGCATGGCCTGATCATGGTCTTTGCAGCGGTCATGCCGGCCTTTACCGGGTTGGCCAACTGGATGATTCCGTTGCAGATCGGCGCCCCCGACATGGCGCTGCCACGGCTGAACAACTTCAGCTTCTGGCTGCTGCCGGTAGCATTCGGGTTGCTGCTCTCCACCCTGTTCATGCCGGGTGGCGGGCCCAACTTCGGTTGGACCTTCTACGCGCCGCTCTCCACTACCTTTGCGCCGCCGTCCACGACCTTCTTCATTCTATCGCTGCACATCGCGGGTATCAGTTCGATTCTTGGTGCGATCAACATCATCGCCACCATCCTGAACATGCGTGCCCCGGGTATGCGCATGATGGACATGCCGCTGTTCGTCTGGACCTGGTTCATCACGTCCTTCCTGCTGATCGCGGTAATGCCGGTGCTTGCCGGTGTCATCACCATGATGCTGATGGACATCAACTTCGGCACCAGCTTCTTCGATGCGGCTGGCGGCGGCGATCCGGTACTGTTCCAGCACCTCTTCTGGTTCTTCGGTCACCCCGAGGTCTACATCATGATTCTGCCGTCGTTCGGAATCGTGTCGGCGATCATTCCCGCCTTTGCCCGTAAGCGCCTGTTCGGCTATGCCTCGATGGTATATGCCACGGCTGCCATTGCCGTGCTGTCGTTCCTCGTCTGGGGGCACCATATGTTCGTGGTGGGCATGCCGTTGGCGGGGCAGCTGTTCTTCATGTACGCCACCATGCTGATCGCCGTGCCCACCGGGGTGAAGGTGTTCAACTGGGTGACTACCTTGTTCCGAGGCTCGATCAGCTTCGAGCCGCCGATGCTGTTCGCGCTGGCATTCGTGGTGCTGTTCACCATCGGTGGCTTCAGCGGGCTGATGCTTGCCATCGCGCCGGCCGATTTCCAGTATCACGATACCTATTTCGTGGTGGCGCACTTCCACTACGTGTTGGTACCGGGCGCCATCTTCTCGATCATGGCCGCAGCCTACTATTGGTTGCCCAAGTGGACCGGCCACTACCCCAACGTGCGTCTGGCGCAGTGGCACTTCTGGCTTTCGGTGATCAGCGTAAACCTGACGTTCTTCCCGATGCACTTTGCGGGCCTGGCGGGGATGCCGCGTCGGATTCCCGACTACGCGCTGCAGTTCGCCGACTTCAACATGGTGTCATCCATTGGTGCCTTCATGTTCGGCTTCTCTCAGCTTCTGTTCGTTGCCGTGATCGTGCTGTGCGTGCGTGGCGGGCAGAAGGCTCCGGCGGCTGCATGGGGTGAATTCGCCGACGACCTCGAGTGGAGCGTGCCGAGCCCGGCGCCGCTGCATACCTTCGAAACGCCGCCGGTTTACCAGCGTCCGGTTCACTGATGCGCTTGCCTGGCCACTTCGCGTGGCCAGGTAAACGATAGGAGAAGTGAAGCATGACTCAGCAAGATACTGAGGCCAGGCAGGCGGGGGTGCGGCGTACGGTGTGGCGTAGCGTGGCCGCCTTGGTGGGTATGTTCGCCTTTGCCTTTGCCCTGGTGCCGCTGTACGACGTGTTCTGTCGCGTGACGGGAATCAATGGCAAGGTCGATACCACGGCTCAGGCGCTGGTACATGACGAGGTGGACGAATCCCGCATGGTCACCGTGCAGTTCATCACCCGCAACGGTTCGGGCTTGCCCTGGCGGCTCGATGTGGAGACCCGGCAGGTTCGCCTGCATCCGGGCCAGACGTCGGAAGTCAACTTCATGTTCAGCAATCAGAGCAGTGGCGAAAGCTGGGGCCGCGCCGTGCCGAGCGTTTCGCCGTCCACGGCGACCCGCCATGTGCGCAAGTCCAGCTGCTTCTGCTTCGAGGAGCAGATGCTGCAGGCGGGTGAGCGTCTTGAGTTACCGCTGGTGTTCCAGTTGGATCGGGACCTCCCCCCCGAGGTCAATACCGTCACTCTGGTCTATACCCTCTATCCCGTAGAGGGCAAAACCCAATCGCTGCAGGCCGGGGTCAAGCGCGACGAAGGAGGTGAGGCATGAGTGGTGGCAGCTATTACGTACCCGCAACCAGCAAATGGCCCGTGCTGGGCTCCCTGGCGCTTGGGGTGATGATGATCGGTACCGGCATGGTGCTGGTACACGGTCGCGGTACGCTGATTTCACTGGTAGGTCTCATTGCGGTCATAGCCGTCATGGCGCTGTGGTTCCGCGATGTGATCGTCGAGTCCCGCAGTGGGCTTTACGACGCGCAGATGGATCGCTCATTCCGCTGGGGCATGGGTTGGTTCATCTTCTCCGAGGTCATGTTCTTTGCGGCCTTCTTCGGCGCGCTGTTCTATGTGCGCACCTTTGCCATACCGTGGTTGGGGGGGGAAGGCACAAAGGGGGCCACCGCGCTACTGTGGCCGGAGTTTACCGCGCACTGGCCGCTGCTGAGTCCGCCCGATGCATCCGTGTCAGGACCGGCTCAGGTATTCAGCCCGTGGCATCTGCCCCTGGTGAATACCCTGATCCTGATCTCTTCGAGCATCACCCTGACCGTGGCCCATGAAGCGCTGAAGGAAGGCAAGCGCAAGGTATGCCGTAACTGGCTGGCGGGCACCATCCTGCTGGGTCTCACCTTCATCGTGATCCAGGGGGTGGAGTACTACGAGGCCTACGCTCACTACGGCATTACCCTGCAGGCCGGGATCTACGGCGCGACCTTCTTCATCCTGACGGGCTTCCACGGGGTTCACGTCATTGTCGGCACGTTGATCCTCATCGTGATGCTGTTCAGGGTGATGCGACATCACTTTGCTGCCGAAGACCACTTCGGTTTCGAAGCCTCGTGCTGGTATTGGCACTTTGTCGATGTGGTGTGGGTGGGGCTATTCTTGTTCGTCTATGTCTTTTGACCTTGCGCCCCATGCGCGTCGCGTGGGGCTTGCAACCTGGGCGCTCAAGCCACGCCCAGGTTGCCGAAGTAGAAGCCGTAGAACAAGAGGGCCAGCAGTAGTGCCGCCAGGGCGACGCGAATCTTCAGCGATACGAGAAGTCGCCTCGAACTGGAATCGTCGCGCAGCAGGAAGCCTACGCCGGCGGCCAGGCTGGTCAGCATGGCCAGAAACACCACGGCAATCAGGGTCTTGAGAAGCATGAGTCACTCCATCAGGGGGCAGGGGGCAATCGGGTGGCGTTTGAGCGCCTGGTACGTGTTCTGGTTGCTGCTCGTGGCACTAGGACTGTTCCTTGGACTATGGCAGTGGGACCGGGCGGACGACAAGCGTGAATATCTGGCACGTCTCGACGCCGCCCCAACGCTCGAAGCACCCAGTGCTTCTCCGCCGGAAGGGACTCATCTCACTCTGCGTGGCCATTATCTGCCCGATTCGACCCTGTTTCTCGATAACCGCACCCACGAGGGGCGCCTCGGGGTGGCGGTACTGACGCCCCTGCAAACCCATGACGGCCGGCTGTGGCTCGTTCAGCGCGGGTTTCATCCCACCGGACCCACCCGTGAGACGCCGGAAGTGGAAACCCCGGAAGGCGAGGTCGTCGTTGAAGGACGCTGGCAGCCCGCCGGGGCTAGTACACCGCTGTTCGGTCCCAACCGGGAGGGGAGTCGTCTCCAGCGTATCGAACTGGTGGCTTGGGAGGACCAAATGGACTTTGCCCACCCGGGCTGGATGCACCTCGAGCGCGGGGACGGTTTGCTCGTACCGTGGTGGCAGCCGTCTGTGGTACCCCCTAGCCGCCATGTGGGCTATGCCGTGCAGTGGTGGGGGCTGGCGCTGGCGGCCTTGATCGTGATGGTATTGGGAGGGCGCAGGCTGGCGAGCGATCGTCGCCGTGCTGCGCCAGATGCAGGACCGGATGCATTCGAGGAGAACAAGCCTTGCAGGAAGCCGTGAGAATTCGACACCAGCGCTTCAAGCTGCTGGCCTTGATTGCGATATTCGCCGTTCCCGTCATTGCCGCATGGGTGATGGTGCAGTGGCGGGTCGGGATACCGGAACAGCGCACGGCGCACGGGGAGTTGGCTCCCGAAGTGCCGTCGTTGGCGCAATGGCCCCTGGCGCAATGGCAGGGCGCGCTGGATGAGGGTGACTGGGTCCTGGCTTTTGATTGCAGCGTGGCCTGTGAGGAAGGTGCCGACCGCTGGTGGCGGCTGCATCGTGCGCTGGGGCGTGAGGCGCCCCGCGTGACTCGGCTGCGAATTGGCGGAGAGGGGGAGCTTTTACCCGGCGAAGTCGCGGCCCAGTGGCAACACGTGCCCGACTGGCACTCGCCTGGCCGGGTCTGGGTGCTCGACCCCCGAGGGCAGGCCGTGTTGACTTATCATCGCGAGGTCGAACAGCGTGATGTCATGGACGATCTCAGCCATCTGTTACGCATGAATCCCGAACGCAGAACGGCGCCTTAGCCAATACCGACATAGCTGATCGAAGTCAGCGCGCTATTCGATCATGGAGGCGAAAAACGACATCATGCAGAGCGCTTCGATGCACAACGTTACCGTTCAGAGAGAGTCGGCGCGGCTACGCCTGCTGCTGCGCCTGAGCTTGGCGGGGGTCGTCTTTACCACGGTGGTGATCTTGATCGGTGTCTGGACCCGATTGGTTGATGCCGGACTAGGCTGCCCCGACTGGCCGGGTTGCTACGGGCGCCTGGTGGTGCCCGATGCCGAGCGTGCCATGGCGCACTCTCCCGATGCACCGTTGGAAACCTTCAAGGCCTGGGTGGAAATGATCCACCGCTACGTGGCTTCGGCGCTGGGGCTGCTGGTCGTTTCACTGCTGGTGCTGGGCGCAGGCTTGCGTCGTCGCGCCGGCTATCCCTGGATGACGAGCGTCTCACTGCTGGTCGTGATCCTGCTGCAGGGGGCCTTCGGTGCCTTTACCGTTACGCTCAAGCTGTGGCCCCAGGTGGTGACCCTGCACCTGCTGGGAGGGTTGGCGGTGCTGCTGCTGTTCCTTTGGCTGCACTTGAGCCTGCGCCGCTTCGCCAAGGGGGCGGTGAACGCGGCGTCACCCAGGCGGCGGCTGACGCCGCTTTGGGGGTTGGCGATCGCGCTTCTGCTGCTGCAGCTCGCCCTGGGCGGTTGGGTATCCAGTAACTACGCGGGTATTGCCTGCCAGGGGTTCCCGACCTGCAATGGCCAATGGTGGCCTGAGATGGACTGGAGCGAGGGCTTCCACCTGACTCAGACCGTGGGGCCCAACTACCTGCATGGCCAGCTGCATGCCGATGCGCGTACCGCCATTCATCAGGGGCATCGAATCGGTGCGCTGCTGCTGGGGCTGGCCCTGATAGTCCTGGCAGTGCGCTATTGGGGAGAAGCGCGAATGCGCCCCTGGCTTGGTGGGCTCGTGATCGCCTATGGTGTTCAATTGGGGCTTGGCATTGCCAATGTGCTGATGTGGTTGCCCTTGTGGCTGGCTCTCCTGCATACGGCAGGTGCCGTGGCGCTGGTCTTGCTGCTGGCGCTGGCCATCTGGCAGTGGCGGGAGTCGGCCGTATCGGCTGAAGATTCTTTACGACGGGACAAGGAGTGGGTGCATGTCTAACGCGCTGATGCGACGTGGCGGGGTGAAGCGCGTGCTGCTGGAGCAGCTGGATGCGGCCGAATGGAGCTGGCAGGATCTGCTCACGCTATGCAAGCCCAGAGTGGTAGTGGTCATGCTGGCGTGTGCGCTCGTGGGAATGGCGCTGGCTACCCCGACGCTGCCTTCGCTAGCCACGGTGGTGTTCGGGCTTGCCGGTATCGGCATGGCGGCCGGCGGTGCGGCGGCCTTCAATCACATCGTGGACCGTCGTCTCGATGCCATGATGCTGCGTACCTCTCAGCGTCCCTTGGCGTCCCAGCGCATGCCCACGGCTTTGGCGCTGGGCTGGGCAACGCTGCTGTCGATTGCGGGCATTTCCTTGCTGCTGTGGCAGGTCAACGCCTTGACGGCCTGGCTGACGTTGGCCTCGTTGATCGGCTATGCGCTGATCTACACTGCCTTTCTCAAACGCGCCACGCCGCAGAACATCGTCATTGGCGGCGTGGCCGGTGCGGCTCCGCCGATGCTGGGGTGGACCGCGGTGACCGGACAACTGGGGCCCGAGCCGCTGCTGCTGGTATTGATCGTGTTTGCCTGGACCCCGCCGCATTTCTGGGCTCTGGCAATCCATAAGCGCGACGAATATGCGCGTGCGGGTGTGCCCATGCTGCCGGTGACCCATGGCGAGGCCTTCACGCGGCTGCAGGTGTGGTTGTATGGTTGGCTGACCGTCGCCGTGACCCTGCTGCCTTTCGCTATCGGCATGAGTGGGGCGGTCTATCTGGTAGGGGTCATGGCGCTCAACCTTCGCTTTATGTACTGGAACTGGAAGGTCTGGCGCGGGGTGGATGCCCAAGCCCCGCTGGCGGCTTTCTGGTTCTCGATACGCTATATTCTCGGGGTGTTCGGTGTGCTGCTGCTGGATCACTATGCCAGTCTGTGGGTGATGTAGCCGTCATCGGCAAGAAACGACAAGGCGCCCGGCATTAACTGTCGGGCGTCTTGCGTTTGCGCGCCTGGATAAGGGAGGTGTGAGTGACTGACACGGGTAGTTCATGGCCTGTTTCGATGCCCGACATTACTGCGCTCATCGAACTTTGCGAAGCTGCGGGTCGGGAGATCATGCGGGTGCGAGAAGGCCGCTTCGATGTCGTTCGCAAGCAGGACGGCAGCCCGGTAACGGAGGCCGACATGGCGGCACATCGCTGTCTGGCCGACGGTTTGCCTAAGCTGGAGGCGATCCCGCTGCTCTCGGAAGAGCAAGCCGGCATTGGCTGGGCGCAGCGTTCTACCTGGCAGCGCTACTGGCTGGTCGATCCACTTGACGGTACACGCGAGTTCGTCGACGGCTTCGATGATTTCACCGTCAATGTGGCGCTGATAGCTCATGGCAAGGTGCTGCTCGGTGCGGTCCACGCCCCGGCGCTGGGCAGAAGCTGGGCCGGTGGAGCGGGCATCGGTGCCTGGTCGTGGTCGCGGGGTGGCTGTCGTGAAATGGCGGTGCGACCCACACACCCGCCTCGAATCCTCGCCAGTCGCGCGCATCTCGATACCCAGACCGAGGCGTGGGTGGCACAGTTTGCCGATGCCACCCTGGAGCGCTGCGGCAGTTCAGTGAAATTCTGCCGCATCGCCGAGGGTGAAGCCGACCTCTACCCGCGTTTCGGCCCAACGAGTGAATGGGACACGGCAGCCGGTCAAGGCGTGCTGGAAGGGTCGGGTGGCACCGTCATCGATCTGCATGACGGGAAACCGCTGCGCTACAACCAGCGTGACAGTCTGCTCAATCGCCCCTTCGTGGCGTGCAGTGACCGGGTCTATCTGAATTGATGACGTCCTTGCCTGTGCTTCGCCGCAGCTTGCGTTACAATTTCGCCTGGAACCCAACCCCCTGGAGAATCGATGACGACGACAACGGCTATGATCCTGTTCGCCGTGGGCCTGGCCATCATTGCCGGCCTGGGCGCTTACGCCTACACCCTGTGGAAGGAGGTGAAGCGCCGCGAGGAGTTTCGCGTCGACGAGCTGCGCCGTGCGCATGACAACTGCCTGGCGAATCTCGAAATCGTCGCTTCGTCGCTGCTGCAAGAGCAAGTCGACATTACCGAGGGGGCCTGGCGTTGCAAGGTGTTGCTCGACATTATCGACCCGAGCCTGAATGAAAGGCCCGGACTTCAGGCCTTTGGCGAAGTCTATGCTCGCACCCAGCACCTGCATACGCACTCTGCGCGCAAGGAGTTGGCGCCGCGCGATCGCATGCAGGAAGATCGCGAGCGACTCGAAGTCGAGGAGCAGTGGCGTCAGCCGGTGCTGCAGGCTGCGGAAGAGGTGCTCAAATTCAGGCGTGGCTGGCCGGACAGCCTGCATTGAAACTATACAAATGCTTTACAGCAAGGTAATGTTGGCAGCGCTTTTGAAACTCCGGAAAGCTAATTATTTAGCTGTTCGTGGGTTAAAAATGACAGAAACTGGCCCACGAGCATTGAACGGAGTGCGAAGGCGCTTTGAGCGGGGCGGATAAAGGCCTACACTTTAAGCCGTTGGGTCAATGATTGTCCTGACCATCGGGGTATGAGTTCTTTAGCATAACCCGAGATGAAAAATCAAGAAGGAGTCTTGTAATGAAAAAATCGACGACTGGCTTGCTGTTGGGTTCTGCACTGGTACTTGGCCTCTCTGGCTGTGCCACGGATTTTCAAAGGGGCGGTGAAAGGGCTGGCGGTACGGCTACGGCTTCTACCGGCGATGCCTGGTACCAGCAGCCCGTGGTTTGCGGCATTGCTGGCGGCCTGATTGGCGGCAGCATTGGCTATGCCGTCAGCGGTAGTTCGGACGAGGATCAGGGTATTGCCGTTGGCGGTGCCACCGGTGCAGCTATCGGCGCTCTGCTGTGTGCCGACCGCACGCCGCCGCCCCAGCCGGTAGCCGAGCCCGAGCCGATGCCCGAGCCCGAGCCCGCGCCGCCCCCGGTAACCGAGTTCGAGGCCGTGACGCTGGATAGCGAAGTCACCTTCGCCTTCGATTCCGACGAGATTCGTCCGGGTGCGCACCAGACGCTTCAGCAGGTCGCCACCACCCTGCGTGAGAATCCCAACCTGCGCGTACGTATCGAAGGTCACACCGACTCCGTCGGTTCTGCGCAGTACAACGAAGGCCTGTCTCAGCGTCGTGCCGACTCCGTACGCGCCTTCCTGGCCGCCCAGGGCATTGCGGAAAACCGCATGACCACTCGCGGCTTCGGTGAGGAGCGTCCGGTCGCCACCAACGATACCGACGAAGGCCGGGCTCAGAACCGTCGCGTCGAAATCGTCAACTGGGATTGACGGTAGCGTTACCGGACAGCTAGCCCGGTATCGTTAAGACAGGGGCACCTTCGGGTGCCCCTGTTGCATACGTGCTCTTGGTCGCGGGCGAGCGTGGCGGAGCCTTGGGCTCTTCTGTTAGTCTTGTCGGCTGCCGTGACGTGCAGCGAGGCCGGTTGTTCGGCACTCGTATCGCCCAAGGTGATGGGTGGGCTGCACGCCGAGCGCATTTCCGCTTCGCTATCAACCGCGACATGTGATCCCTGGTATGGATCACCACTGCGCAAAGGACGTTTTGATGCCCATCGTGACCCTGCCGGACGGCAGCCAAAGAACTTTCGACGAACCCATCAGCGTAATGCAGCTCGCCGAGTCCATCGGCCCCGGGCTGGCCAAGGCCTGTGTTGCCGGTAAGATCGGCGGCGAGCTGGTGGATGCTGCCGACCTCATCGAGCGAGACGCCGAGGTGGCGATCATCACCGCCCGCGACCTTGAGGGGCTTGAGATCATTCGCCACTCTTGCGCGCATCTCATTGGGCATGCAGTCAAGCAGCTCTATCCCGAGGCCAAGATGGCGATTGGTCCGGTGATCGACGACGGTTTCTATTACGACGTCGACTTCGGTCGCTCGGTGACGCCGGACGATCTGGCCGCCATCGAGTCGCGTATGCAGGAGCTGATCGATAGCGAGTACGACGTGGTCCGTGAATACGTCGACCGCGACAAGGCGATGGCCACCTTCGAGGAGCGTGATGAGCCCTACAAGCAGGAGATCATCCGTGACATCCCTCAGGGTGAGACGATTCGCCTTTATTACCACAAGGAATACACCGACATGTGCCGGGGTCCTCACGTCCCCAACACCCGGCATCTGAAGGCGTTCAAGCTGACCAAGCTGGCCGGTGCCTATTGGCGTGGCGATGCCAGCAAACCGATGCTGACGCGTATCTACGGCACGGCCTGGGGCGACAAGAAGCAGCTCAAGGCCTACTTGCAGCGTCTGGAAGAGGCGGAGAAGCGCGATCACCGCAAGCTGGCCAAGCGCATGGATCTCTTCCACCTTCAGGAAGAGGCGCCGGGCATGGTGTTCTGGCACCCCAACGGCTGGACCATGTACCAGGCGCTGGAACAGTACATGCGCCGCATCCAGATCGAACACGGCTACCAGGAAATTCGTACGCCCCAGGTGGTCGATCTTTCATTGTGGAAGAAATCCGGCCACTGGGGTCACTACAGCGACCTGATGTTCACCACCGAGTCGGAGAAGCGCGAGTACGCAATCAAGCCGATGAACTGCCCCTGCCACGTGCAGGTGTTCAATCAGGGGCTCAAGAGCTACCGCGATCTGCCGCTGCGCCTGGCCGAGTTCGGCAGCTGCCACCGCAACGAGCCTTCCGGTTCCCTGCACGGTTTGATGCGAGTGCGCGGCTTCACTCAGGATGACGCGCACATCTTCTGTACCGAGAAGCAGATTCAGAGCGAGGCCGAGGCCTTCATCGCACTGACGCTCAAGGTCTACAAGGAGCTGGGCTTCGACGACGTCGAGCTGAAGCTGTCGACCCGTCCGGAAGACTTCATGGGCGAGCCGGCGCTGTGGGATCGAGCCGAAGAGGGCCTCGAGGCGGCGCTCAACGCGACCGGCTTGAAGTGGGAGCTGCAGCCGGG
Organism: Halomonas sp. TH-94; assembly: GCF_057473365.1. Lineage (NCBI taxonomy): Bacteria > Pseudomonadati > Pseudomonadota > Gammaproteobacteria > Oceanospirillales > Halomonadaceae > Halomonas > Halomonas sp. TH-94. The sequence goes on along the minus strand of NZ_JBYCKL010000082.1, from coordinate 39,964 downwards.
TGAGGGAGCTTTCTATGGTCCCAAGATCGAGTTTGCCCTGCGCGATTGTCTCAACCGCGTGTGGCAGTGTGGTACTCTGCAACTCGACTTCAACCTGCCGGGTCGCTTGGGCGCTCAGTTCGTAGACGAAGACGGTGAGCGCAAGACGCCGGTCATGCTGCATCGGGCGATCCTGGGTTCCTTCGAGCGCTTCATCGGCATCCTGATCGAGCACTACGCTGGGGCCATGCCGCTGTGGTTGGCGCCGGAGCAGGCGGTGGTGATGATCATCACCGATGCGCAGCGCGATTATGCCCTGGAACTCGAGCGCCGCTTGCAGAAAATTGGTCTTCGCGTCAAGGCGGACTTGAGGAACGAGAAGATCGGCTTTAAAATCCGCGAACATACATTGCAGAAGGTTCCCTATCTCCTGGTGGTTGGAGATAAGGAAGTCGAAGCCGACTCGGTTGCCGTGCGCACGCGCACTGGCGAAAACCTGGGCACCATGACCGTCGATACCTTCATTGAGAAGGTTCGGGTCGAAGGTTGGTGAGCACAGGTTGGTAAAGACAGGTTGGTAACGACATCGTCAATTACCGGAACGGAGACGGAACGATCAAGCGAAGCAGCCAGCGCGCACGTCCACAGGACAAGCGCCCCCCAATGAACGAGCGGATAACCGAGGATCAGGTACGCCTGATCGACAGCGACGGCGAGCAGCTGGGCGTAGTGCCCACCAGCGAAGCGCTCGAGCGTGCCGAAGCAGCCGGACTAGACCTCGTCCAGATTTCCAATGCCGATCCGATCGTCTGCAAGATCATGGATTACGGCAAGTTCGTCTTCGAGCAGAAGAAGCAGAAGGCAGCTCAGAAGAAGAAGACGAAGCAGATTCAGGTCAAGGAAGTCAAATTCCGGCCTGGCACCGACGAGGGCGACTATCAGGTGAAACTGAAAAACCTGATGCGCTTCCTCGAAGGTGGCGACAAGGGCAAGGTCACGCTGCGTTTTCGCGGTCGTGAAATGGCGCACCAGGACATCGGTCGCAAGCTGATGGAGCGGATTGCCGCGGATCTCGAGGAAATCGGAACCGTGGAGGCCTTCCCCAAGATGGAAGGGCGCCAGATGATCATGATCATCGCCCCCAAGAAGAAGTGATCCGAAGGCCAGCCAAACGGGTGGTCGGTACAAACCGGCCGCCGGCCCCGGATTTTCTGAAAAAACTCGAGCGGAGTTAGACTCATGCCGAAAATCAAGAGCAACAGCGGCGCTGCCAAGCGCTTCAAGAAGACGGCCAACGGCTTCAAGCACAAGCAGTCGTTCCGTAGCCACATCCTGACCAAGAAGTCGACCAAGCGGAAGCGTCACCTGCGTGGTACGAAGCTTATCCATGACGCCGACAAGGCCCTGATTCAGCGCATGCTGCCGAATCTGTAAGCCTTAGATCGCCCATTTAAACGTCAGGAGAAAGCCATGACTCGTGTCAAGCGTGGTGTCGTCGCACGTCGTCGTCACAAGAAGATTCTTAAGCTGGCCAAGGGCTACTACGGTGCCCGTTCGCGCGTTTTTCGCGTAGCCAAGCAAGCCGTCATCAAGGCCGGTCAGTATGCCTATCGCGACCGTCGTCAGCGTAAGCGCCAGTTCCGCGCTCTGTGGATCCAGCGTATCAACGCCGGCGCACGTCAGCACGGCCTGTCCTACAGCCGCTTCGTCGGTGGCCTGAAGAAGGCCGGGATCGAGATCGACCGCAAGGTGCTGGCCGATCTGGCCGTTCACGAGAAGGCTGCGTTTGCCGCCATCGTCGAGAAGGCCAAGGCTGCCCAGTAAGTGACATCGGCCAATGGCGTCGAGCCGGCCTGAATGGTTTCGACACGATGCCAGACCGTCGCAGGGGAAGAGCAGCCGCTCTTCCCCTGTTTTTTTACAGCGCGCCACTGACGCGTCAACTGCAGGATAACGAATTCGGAGCTCAGCGGATGGACCATCTACCGACATTGGTCACCGAGGCCCGTCAGGCCATTCAGGCCGCCGAGAGCATCGCGGCGCTCGATGAGCTGCGGGTGCGCTACCTCGGCAAGAAAGGCGAGATCACCGCCCAGCTCAAAAGCCTGGGCAAGCTGCCGGCAGAGGAGCGTCCGGCAGCGGGGGAGCGCATCAACCAGGCCAAGCAGGCCCTGGCCGAAGAGCTCGACGGCCGCCGTCAGGCGTTGGCCAAGGCGGCGCTCGAGACGCAGTTGGCGGCGGAACGCATCGACGTGACCCTGCCGGGGCGTGGCCAGTCCAGCGGTGGGCTTCATCCGGTCACCTTGACCCTGGAGCGCATCGAGGGCCTGTTCAGCCGCATTGGCTACGATGTCGCCGTGGGTCCTGAAGTCGAGGACGACTACCACAATTTCGAAGCGCTCAACATTCCCGCCCATCACCCGGCGCGGGGCATGGCGGACACCTTCTATTTCGATGCCACGCGCCTGCTGAGGACGCATACCTCGCCGGTCCAGGTGCGCACGATGAAGGAGCAGGCGCCGCCGATCCGCATCGTCTGCCCGGGGCGGGTCTACCGTAGCGACTCCGACCTGACCCATACGCCGATGTTTCATCAGGTCGAAGGGCTGCTGGTGGATGAGGACGTGAGCTTCGCCGACCTCAAGGGCACCATCGAGGACTTCCTGCACGCCTTCTTCGAGCGTGACGATCTCTCGGTGCGTTTCCGCCCCTCCTACTTCCCGTTCACCGAGCCCTCCGCCGAAGTCGATATCCAGTGCGTGATGTGTTCAGGCGAAGGCTGTCGCGTCTGCTCTCATAGCGGCTGGCTGGAAGTGATGGGCTGCGGCATGGTGCATCCCGAGGTCTTCCGTCACTCGGGAATCGATTCCGAGCGCTACAAGGGCTTTGCCTTCGGCATGGGCGCGGAGCGACTCGCCATGCTGCGTTACGGCGTCAACGACCTGCGCATGTTCTTCGACAACGACCTGCGCTTCCTGCGTCAGTTCGCCTGAGTGGATCTGGAAGCGCCCAGGTGTGACTCGAACATCGGCCGAATACAGGATTGACCATGAAATTTTCCGAACAGTGGCTGCGTGAATGGGTTTCGCCGCAGCTTGGGGTGCAGGACTTGGCCGACCAGATCACCATGGCCGGTCTCGAAGTGGATGCGGTCGAGCCCGTCGCTGCGGCCTTCAGCGGTGTGGCGGTGGCGGAAGTCGTGGGCAAGCAGCAGCACCCCGATGCCGACAAGCTCAACGTGTGCCAGGTGGTCGATGGCAGCGGCGAGCAGGTCCAGGTCGTGTGCGGTGCGGCCAACGTGGCGATTGGCCAGAAGGTGGCGTTTGCGCGTGTTGGTGCCGTGTTGCCCGGCGAAGACAAGAACGGCGGTTTCAAGATTGGGCAGGCCAAGCTGAGAGGCGTCGAGTCGCACGGCATGATCTGCTCCGCCTCCGAACTGGGGCTTGCCGAGGAGACGTCCGAGGGAATCCTGGTGCTTCCCGCCGATGCACCGGTCGGTGAGGATTTTCGCGCCTGGATGGGCCTCGATGACCACACCGTCGAGGTGGACCTGACGCCCAACCGCGGTGACTGCTTGAGTCTCAAGGGGCTGGCGCGTGAGGTGGGGGTGCTCAACCGTATGGCGCTGACGGCGCCTGTCATCGAGGCGGTCTCGGCCACTCATGACGAGACTTTTCCGGTACGCGTGGAGGATGCCGAGCGCTGCCCGCGTTACATCGGCCGGCTGATCAAGGGGGTCGATGTCACGGCTGCCACTCCACTGTGGATGATAGAGCGTCTGCGTCGTAGCGGTATTCGCTCCATCGATCCGGTGGTCGACGTGACCAACTACGTCATGCTCGAACTGGGCCAGCCGCTGCACGCCTTCGACCGTGACAACCTGCATGGTGCCGTCGTGGTACGGCTGGCACGGGAAGGGGAGCAGCTGGTGCTGCTCGACGGCCAGCAGATCGCGCTGGGTGCCTCGACGCTGGTGATCGCCGATGAGCGAGGGCCGCTGGCCATTGCCGGCGTGATGGGTGGCGAGAGCTCCGGTGTGGGTCCGGCAACGCGCGACATTTTCCTCGAATCCGCCTTTTTCTCTCCGTTGGCAGTGGCCGGACAGGCGCGCTCCTATGGGCTGCACACTGATGCCTCGCACCGCTTCGAGCGTGGTGTCGATCCGCGCTTGACCCGCGAGGCGGTGGAGCGTGCCACGGGGCTGCTGCTCGAGATTACCGGGGGGGAGCCTGGGCCGCTGGTGGAGGTTTTCAGCGATGCCGATATGCCACCCGAGCGTGAGGTCACTCTGCGCGCGGCTCGGCTCGAGCAGGCGTTATGCAAGTCCCTGCCCTCTGAGGAGGTGCAGGATATCCTCGAACGACTGGGAATGGCGGTCAGCACCACCGAAGCTGGCTGGCTGGCACGAGTGCCGAGCTGGCGTTTCGATATCGCCATCGAGGAAGACCTGATCGAGGAAGTCGCCCGTATTCACGGCTATAACCGCTTGCCGGTGCGGCGTCCTGCGGCTCGTCTGGCACTGCGCCCCGACAACGAGGCGCGCACACCGTTGGCCCGGTTACGGCGCCAAATGGTGGCGCGAGGGTTTCAGGAGGCAATCACCTACAGCTTCGTTGCCCCCGAGCTGCAGCAGGCACTGTTGCCCGATGCGGTGTCGCCGCGTCTGGCCAACCCGATTTCCAGCGACCTGGCGGTCATGCGGGCGAGCCTGTTCCCCGGCTTGATCCGTGCGCTGGAGTACAACCTCAATCGCCAGCAGACCCGGGTGCGCTTGTTCGAGACGGGGCTGGTATTCCGCGGCGATCTGGATGCACTGGAGCAGACGCCCATGGTCGGTGCGCTGGTCTGCGGTACCCGGTCGCCGGAGGGGTGGGCAGGCGATCGCGACAGGGTCGACTTCTTCGACCTCAAGGGCGACCTGGAAAGCCTGATGGCCCTGGGCGGCGAAGACGATGCCTGGCGCTTCGAGCCGGGTGAGCACCCTGCGCTGCATCCGGGTCAGAGCGCGCGAGTGGTGTTCCGCGGTGACCCCGTGGGTTGGATCGGCGCCCTGCACCCGGCGGTCAAGGCGGAACTTGGCCTCAAGACGGAAGTGTTCATGTTCGAAGTGCGCCAGGAGGCGCTGACCCACGGAAGCCTGCCGGCCTTCGAGCCCCTGTCACGCTATCCGGAAGTGCGCCGCGACCTGGCCTTCCTGCTGGATGAACGGCGCTCGGTACAGTCGCTGCTGGATTGTGTGCGGCAGAAAGCGGGACAGTGGCTCCAGGAGCTTCGGCTGTTCGACGTTTATCAGGGCAAGGGGGTGGCCGAAGGTAGTAAGAGTGTTGCCTTGGGCTTGACCTGGCAGCATCCTTCACGCACGCTGAATGACGAGGAAATCAATCAGTTGGTCGATGCCATCGTCGCCGAGTCGCAGCAGCATCTGGGAGCGGAACTGCGCGGGTGAGCGCAGACGAGACCGGAGGCAGTAATGGCGGCGGGCTGGACCGCCACTCTAAGGAGGTGACATGGGAGCGTTGACCAAGGCGGAACTGGCCGAACACCTCAATGCCGAGCTGGGGCTGACCAAGCGGGAAGCCAAGGCCATGGTAGAGGCATTCTTCGAGGAGATACGGGCATGTCTTCGCGAGAATGAGCAGGTCAAGCTGTCGGGCTTCGGCAACTTCGACCTGCGCGACAAGCGCGAACGGCCGGGGCGTAACCCGAAGACGGGAGAGGAAATTCCCATTTCAGCTCGCCGTGTGGTGACCTTCCGGCCCGGACAGAAGCTCAAGAGCCAGGTGGAGCGTTACGACGGCCCGCAGCCCAGCTGATGCGAGGTTCAGGGTGCCATCCCGAGGGTGGCACCCTGGCGGCGTAGGGCGATTGACGGCTAGAGGCCGCCGCTCTCCATGAGCCAGGTGATGACCACCTTGAAGATATATCCCATCATGCCTGCGCCAAGTACCACGAACAGCATCAATGTGCCGAAGCGCCCGGCCTGGGACTTCTTGGCCAGATCCCAGATGATGAAGCCCATGAACACGATCAGTCCGCCGATCAGCAGCGGTGTGATCCAGGCTTCGAACGTATGCGTCTGCAGCATGCCGCCTCCTCGAACTAGAGACCGAGTATTATACTCGGACACTCTTCCTGCTGCCTGCGACAACGCGTCGCTTAGCGGTGGCATGCCCCGGCACGGTAGTAGCGGAGCTGGGGCATCTTATCGTTGGCAAAAGCCTCAAATGAATAGATCAGGTCAATTCCCGACATGCCAATTCTGAAGATTTTCGTTGGAACCATGTATGGCGGCGCTCTCGATGTCGCCGAGCAGGTCAGCCCCTTGTTCGAGGCGGCTGGCTACGAGACCGCGGTCATCGAACAGCCTACCCTCGAGGACCTGACGGATGAGCGGCCCGATCTGGTGCTGTTCTGCCTCTCTACCACCGGTAGTGGGGATTTCCCCGGGAATTTCGTCCCTTTCGCTCGCGCGCTTGATGAGCGCAGCCCGTCTCTGGTCGGGATCCGCTACGGTTTGATCGCCATGGGCGACAGCTCCTACGGCGAGACCTTCTGTGGAGCAGGGCGCCGGCTCGACGAGATGCTCGAAGGGCTTGGTGCCACGCGGCTGGGAGAGCGGCTGGAGATCGATGCCATGGAAACGTTCATGGCCGATGACGCCGCGCTGCCATGGGCCGAGGAGTGGATCGAAACCCAGCGGTTGCAGGTGGCTTGATATGAGTGCCGAGCCGACTGCCGAACGACTGAGCCTGCTGGCGGGTCTGCTGGTATTGATGCTGGCGACCGTGCCGAGATACATCGCCGGAGGTCACGAGAATCGTCTGTCGCTGATCGTCATCGCCATTGCGGTGGTGGCGGCAGTGGCCATCATGAACTGGCGCCTGCTGGATGCCCGCGAGCGCGCACGTCTGCCTCGATTGGCCAAGCGGTTTGGTCTGGCGTTAGTGGTGGGTCTGGCGGTGATGGGGCTGTGGCACATGCTGTTCACCGCCTGGATCAGCTGGGAGCTGTTGATCGCTCATGGCGCCACCCTTGGCTTGCTGTTGCATGCCGTGGTGCTGTGGTGGCGCCCCGTCTCACAGTAGGAAGACCCCATGATGGCGTCGTTTCAACGGCCCGTCATAACGACCGTCATACCAATCGATAGCACGGCTCGTATTCCCTGCCGGGCAGCTTCATGCGGCCCTGGGCTACGAAGGAGCCGAGCAGCTCGTCCAGGCGGCGCATCAGCTCCGGCTCGGCGTGCAGCCGGAAGGGGCCGTGCGCCTCGATGGCTCGTAAGCCCTGTTCCTTGACGTTACCCGCCACGATGCCCGAGAACGCCCGGCGCAGATTGGCCGCAAGCTCGTGAACCGGTTGGTTGCGGTGCAGCGCGAGTCCGGCCATGGCGGCGTGGGTGGGCTCGAAGGTCTCCTGAAAATTGCGGGCAATGGTAAGACGCCAGTTGTAGTGAAAGGCGTCCTGCTGAGCCCGGCGGAATTCGGTGACGCCATCGATGCCCTTGCGCATGCAGCGTGCCACCTCGATGGGGTCGTCGACGATGATGCGATACTTGCTTCGAACCGACTCGCCCAGGGTGTAAACGAGGAACTCGTCGATGCGCTGAAAGTAGTCGGCGGAGTTGGCCGGCCCGGTGAAAATCAGCGGCAGCTCCATGTCGGCATTGTCCGGATGCAGCAGAATCCCAAGGAGATAGAGAATTTCCTCTGCGGTTCCGACGCCGCCGGGAAAGACCACGATGCCGTGGCCGAGGCGCACGAAGGCTTCGAGACGCTTCTCGATGTCGGGCATCACCACCAGCTCGTTGACCAAGGGGTTGGGCGCCTCTGCGGCGATGATGCCGGGCTCTGAAATGCCCAGATAACGGCCATCGAGGATACGCTGCTTGGCATGCGCCAGGTTGGCCCCCTTCATCGGTCCTTTCATCGCGCCGGGGCCGCAGCCGGTGCAGATGTCCAACTCGCGCAGGCCCAGGTGGTAGCCCACGTCCTTGGTGTATTCGTACTCTTCGCGAGTGATGGAGTGGCCGCCCCAGCACACCACGATTCCGGGGTCGCGCCCGGGCTTCAGCGTACCGGCCTTGCGCAGGATGTGGAACACCGCGTTGGTGGTGCCCTCCCCGGTGGTGAGATCGAAGCGACGATGCTGCTGGATCTCGTTGTAGACATAGACGATATCGCGCAGCACCGAGGAGAGGTGCTCGCGAATGCCACGAATCATCTTGCCATCGACGAAAGCCTGGGCGGGGGCGTTACTGAGCTTGAGACGTATGCCGCGGTCCTGCTGGATGACCTCGATATCGAAGTCGTGATAGGTCTCCATCAGTACCAGGCTGTCATCTGTCATGTTGCCGGAGCTGAGCACGGCCAGCGCGCAGCGCCGCAGCAGGTCGTGCAAGCCGGCCTTGGAGGTGTCGCGCAAGCGATTGACCTCATGCTGCGAGAGAACTTCCAGGCTTCGCAGCGGTGAGACGATGGCGGAAATGGTATCTGGCATGAAACGATCCTTGTGGTGTCGACTTGCATCCCTGACCAAAACTACCGGCACGGCGCGGTGCATGCTCGGCCAGGGAGTCATACGTCTTTCAATATGTTGTCTCTGGATGCTATCACGCCGGTTGAAATGGCGCAGCGCTGCGTGGCCAGGGCTTGGGTGGTAAGATGAGGGCTTCCGGTCTCGGCCTATTCTGCAAGCGATTCTCATGTTCAACGCACTGTATTTTCGTACCTTCATCACCCTGGTCGAAACAGGCAGCTTCACACGGACTGCGCGTCATCTGGATATGACCCAGCCCGGCGTCAGCCAGCATGTGCGCAAGCTCGAACAGTATCTCGGCAAACTTTTGCTGGAGCGCCAGGGGCGACGTTTTACCCTGACCGAGGCCGGTAGGCGGGCGTACGACTACGGCTTGAGACTGTTTGCCGAACACGAGCAGTTCCGCCACTCGCTGGATGACGATGCGCTGGACACCGGCGAGTGTCGCATAGCGTCACCTGGCAGTGTGGGGCTGATGTTCTACCCCTACATACTCGGTCAGCAGCAGATGTCGCCGGGTCTGACGGTGAGCTACAACTTCGCCTTCAGTCATGAGATCGTCTCCGATGTGCTGGCCGGCCGCCATGATCTTGGTATCGTCACCGAGCCCATTCGCCACCCTGAACTGAACTGCAGCCTGTGGCATCAGGAGCCGCTGTGCCTGGTGGTGCCGGCCGATTTTGCCGGGACCACGCTCGCCGAACTGGTGGGTATCGGCTTCATCAACTACTCCGACGGTGTCAGCCATGCCGGAGCGCTACTGCGCAGCAACTTCCCGGGCGAGTTCCGCTCCATGAGCCAGTTTCGGCGCCAGGGCTTCACCAATGAGGTGGGCATGGTGCTGGACGCGGTGGCTCGCGGGCTGGGCTTTACCGTCGTATCACGGCTGGTGCTTGAAACCTCCCCCTGGCAGCGCCAGGTCAAGGAGCTGGATCTCGCGGTGACCGAGCACGAAACGCTGCATCTGGTGAGCCGTACGGGCACGACGATACCGCGCCGCTATGTTCGCTTGCTCGATGGCTTTCGTGAGCAGCGCATGCGCGAGCGCTTCGGGTATGGTGATTTTGGCGAGATCCCACCGCTGACGTAACGGCTCAGCCGATGATGAAAATGAAACGGCCCGCCATTCGGCGGGCCGTTTCATTGGCACAAGGTCCGGCCAGTATCAGTCGCGATACTCGTCGATGCTGGGGCAGGAGCAGATCAGCTGACGGTCGCCGAATACGTTATCGACGCGGTTGACCGCCGGCCAGTACTTGGCTGCCTTGACCGCCTGCGAGGGGAAGGCGCCGATTTCGCGGGAGTAGGGACGATCCCAGGCCGGATCCATCACATCGGCCATGGTGTGCGGCGCGTTCACCAGCGGGTTGTCGTCGGCCGGCCACTCGCCGCTTTCGACCCGGGCCATCTCCTCGCGGATGGCGATCATGGCGTCGCAGAAGCGGTCGATCTCGTAGCGCGACTCCGACTCGGTGGGTTCCACCATCAGCGTGCCGGGCACCGGGAAGGACATGGTCGGTGCATGGAAGCCGTAGTCCATCAGGCGCTTGGCGATGTCCTCCTCGCTGATGCCGGATGCCGCCTTGAGCGGACGTATGTCGATGATGCACTCGTGGGCCACGGTGCCGTTGACACCGCGGTAGAGCACCGGGTAGTGCTGCTCGAGCCGCTTGGCTACGTAGTTGGCGTTGAGAATGGCCAGCTCGGTCGCCTGGCGCAGACCGCGCGCACCCATCATCTTGATGTAGGCCCAGGAGATCGGCAGGATCGAGGCGCTGCCATAGGCCGCCGCGGAGACGGCTCCGCAGTGCTCTTTCACACCGGCGATGGGGGTCACCACGTGGTTGGAGACGTAGGGTGCCAGGTGCGCCTTGACGCCGATCGGGCCCATGCCCGGACCGCCGCCGCCGTGAGGGATGCAGAAGGTCTTGTGCAGGTTCAGGTGGCTGACGTCGCCGCCGAAGTCGCCGGGCCGACACAGGCCGACCTGGGCGTTCATGTTGGCGCCGTCGATGTAGACCTGGCCGCCATGGCGATGGACGATGTCGCAGGCCTCGCGGATACCCTCCTCGAACACGCCGTGGGTCGAGGGGTAGGTGAGCATGATCGCAGACAGGGCTTCGCTGTGCTGCTCGGCCTTGGTGCGCAGGTCCTCGAGATCGATATTGCCGTTGCTGTCGCACTCCACCACTACCACCTTCATCTGCGCCATGGCGGCGGAGGCGGGGTTGGTGCCGTGGGCGGAGCTGGGTATCAGACACACATCGCGATGACCGTCTCCCTGAGCCTCCTGGTAACGGCGAATGGCCACCAGGCCGGCATACTCCCCCTGGGCTCCTGAGTTGGGCTGCATCGAGATATGGTCGTAGCCGGTGACCTCGACCAGGAAGGCCGCCAGCTCGTCGATCATCTGCTTGTAGCCGACCGCCTGCTCCTGAGGCACGAAGGGGTGCAACTGACCGAATTCGGGCCAGGTGATCGGGATCATCTCGCTGGTGGCGTTCAGCTTCATGGTGCATGACCCCAGCGGGATCATGGCATGAGTGAGCGAGAGATCCTTGTTCTCGAGGCGCTTGAGGTAGCGCAGCATCTCGGTTTCACTGCGGTACCGCTTGAAGTTCGGGTGCGACAGGAATTCCGATTCACGACGACTGCCGGCCGGGATGCCGCTGAGGCCCTGGGTGGCAATGCGCTCATCCAGCGTGGTGATGGAAAGACCGTGTTCTTCGCCGAGCAGTACGTCGAACAGTACGTCAAGGTCGTGGGCGGTAGTGGTCTCGTCGAGGCTCACGCCGATGTCGCCGCCTTCGAAGTAGCGCAGGTTGATCTCGTGGGTCATCGCCCGGCCGTGGATCTTGCCTGCGTCGACGCCGGTCAGGCGAAGGGTGTCGAACCAGGTGTCGTGCACCAGGCGCACGCCTTTTTCCTTCATCCCTTCGGCCAGGATGGTGGTCAGGCGATGGATTCGGGTGGCGATGGTGGTCAGGCCCTCGGCACCGTGATAGACGGTGTAGAAGCCGGCGATGTTGGCCAGCAGCGCCTGGGCGGTACAGATGTTGGAGGTCGCCTTCTCGCGACGGATGTGCTGTTCGCGGGTCTGCATGGCCATGCGCAGGGCGGTGTTGCCCCGGGCATCCCGCGAGACGCCGATGATACGTCCTGGAATCGAGCGCTTGAGCTGGTCGGTGGTGGCGAAGTAGGCGGCATGCGGGCCGCCGTAGCCCATCGGCACGCCGAAGCGCTGAGTGTTGCCGACGACGATATCGGCACCGAGCGCGCCCGGCTCTTTCAGCAGCACCAGGCTCATGATGTCGGCGGCCACGCAGGTCATTACGTTGCGTTCGCGGGCGGCTACCAGCAGCGGGGCCAGGTCGTGCACACGGCCGCTCTCGCCGGGATACTGCAGCAGCGCACCGAAGACGTCATGCTCGGCCAAGCTCTCAGCCGGACCGACGATCAGCTCGAAGCCGAAGTAGTGGGCGCGCGTGCGCACGACATCCAGCGTTTGCGGCAGGACGTCATCGGCCACGAAGAAGGCGTTGCTCTTCGACTTCTTGTTGGATCGCTGACACAGCGCCATGGCTTCAGCGGCAGCCGTGGCCTCGTCGAGCAGGGACGCGTTGGCCAGCTCCATGCCGGTGAGATCCATCACCATCTGCTGGAAATTGAGCAGGCCTTCCAGGCGGCCCTGGGCGATCTCGGGCTGATAGGGGGTGTAGGCGGTGTACCAGCCCGGATTCTCCAGCACGTTGCGCTGGATCACGGCCGGCACGTGAGTGTTGTAATAGCCCTGGCCGATGAACGTCTTGAAGACCTTGTTCTGCCTGGCCAGTCGCTTCAGGTAGTCCAGCGCCTCGGCTTCGCTGCGCGGTGGGTCGAGGTCCAGCTCGCGCCCGAGGCGGATGTCTGCCGGCACCGTGCGCTCGATGAGTGTGTCGAGGCTGTCCATGTCCAGCGCCGCCAGCATGGCGGCAACATCTTCGGCTCCGGGGCCGTTATGGCGACGGATGAAGGCGTCATGATCGGCCAGGTCGGCCAGGCGGCGGTTGTCGTTAACCATGGAGAACCCTGTAGGTGATAGGTAAGTGCCGGCAAGGGAAAAAGCCCGGCCGCATGGCCGGGAGCCTCTACGTGTCGCTATCAGGCGTCGCTGTCGACCACGGCTTGGTAAGCCTCGGCATCGAGCAGAGCTTCGATGGCTGTCTTGTCCTCGACGCGCACCTTCATGATCCAGCCGCCCTCATAGGGCGCTTCGTTGACGGTTTCGGGCGCATCTTCGAGAGTCTCGTTGACCTCGACGATTTCACCGGCCAGCGGCGCGTATAGGTCCGAGGCGGCCTTGACCGATTCGATCACACCGAACTCCTCGCCCTTCGCCAGGTTGCGCCCCACTTCGGGCAGCTCGACGAACACCACATCTCCCAGGGCTTCCTGGGCATGGTCGGTAATGCCGATGGTGACGGTACCGTCGCCATTGTCCAGCACCCACTCGTGGCTGTCGTTGTAGCGCAGGTTGGCAGGAATCGAGCTCATGATGATTTCCTATAAGAAAAAGGTTTTCTGAACAGGGGAATGCTAACGCCATTGTCGCCGTTTGGCGAGTCCGAAGGTTTTGCTCACCACCCGCGGCTAGACGCTACGCAGTGTTAGCGTGGCGTCAACTGCCCTGAACGTCCAGTCCTGCAACCAACGCCCCGCTCATGCCAGGGGTATGCGGCGATTCGACAGTCTTGGCAGCCCTCACTACGCTATGTCCAGGCTGTGGCGGGGCCGTTGGTCGAATCGGTATGGCGCGATGGGGTGTGAGAGGTTTGGCGTTGTTTCCGATACGAAACAAGCGGTACTCTATTGACCGCGAAGCGTTGACGATCAGGACACAGTAGTCATTTCGGCGCGCTGGTGTAATCCTGGCGGTTTCCGCTAAGGTACGCCGTCTCACCGCATGGATCCTTCGGGGGAACGTCCTGAGCGCGGTGAGATGCCTTGATAACACTCCATACAACAGAGGGAAGCGTTCGTGGAAACTTTGACAGCGATATTCGACGCCATCAACGGTGTGGTCTGGGGACCGTTGATGTTGATACTGCTGCTGGGGGTGGGTTTGTACCTGCAGATCGGACTGAAGCTGATGCCCATCCGCAAGTTGGGCACCGGCTTCAAGCTGATGTGGCAGGGGCGTGAAGGCAAGCCCGTGCCGGGCGAAGCGAAGAAAGCGGAGGACGAAGGGGAGATCTCTCCGTTCAATGCCTTGATGACGGCGCTCTCGGCCACTATCGGTACCGGTAATATTGCCGGTGTGGCAACGGCCATTGCGCTCGGCGGCCCTGGCGCCATTTTCTGGATGTGGATCACGGCGCTGGTCGGCATGGCAACGAAGTTTGCCGAAGCCGTTCTCGCCGTTCGCTACCGTGAGACAGACAGTACGGGCTATCACGTCGGTGGTCCGATGTTCTACATCAAGAACGGTTTGGGCAAGAAGTGGCTGTGGCTCGGTGGCGCCTTTGCCTTCTTCGGGGCGGTGGCGGCATTCGGTATCGGCAACACCGTGCAATCGAATTCGGTCGCCGATGCGCTCGACTCCACCTTCGGCATCCCGCACTGGCTGACCGGCGTGGTCATCATGGTTATGGCTGGCGCCGTGATCCTGGGGGGCATCAAGCGTATCGCCAAGGTGGCGGGCAAGCTGGTGCCGATCATGGGGATTGCCTATGTGGCGGCTGGCCTCGTGGTGCTGGTGGTCAACGCCGGACAGATCGGCGAAGCCTTCAGCATGATCTTCTATTACGCGTTCAATCCCCATGCGGCTGCAGGGGGCTTTGCCGGCGCGGCGGTCATGGCCGCCATTCGCTTCGGTGTGGCGCGCGGCATCTTTTCCAACGAGGCGGGACTCGGCAGTGCGCCTATCGCCCATGCTGCCGCCAAGACACGCAACCCGGTGCGTCAGGGCATGATCGCCATGCTCGGTACCTTCATCGATACCATCATCGTCTGCACCATTACCGCGCTGGTCATCCTGACCTCTACGGTATGGATCGAGGGTGAGGCCGGTGCATCCTTGACGGCGCTGTCGTTCGACGCTGCGCTGCCCGGCTGGGGCAATCAGATCGTGTCGCTGGCCCTGGCGGTATTCGCCTTCACCACCATTCTTGGCTGGTCCTTCTACGGCGAGAAGTGCTTCCAGTTCCTGTTCGGTACCCGTTCGATCATGCTCTATCGGGTGCTGTTCGTGCTGGCGATCCCGCTGGGCGCCATGGCGCAGCTCGGTTTCATCTGGCTGATGGCCGATACCTTCAATGCCCTGATGGCGATTCCCAACCTGATCGCGCTGGCCCTCCTCTCGCCGGTGGTGTTCAAGGTCACACGGGATTACTTCGATGGCAAAGAGGTGCTGCCGGGCGAGGATCTCGACCACAAGGCGTAATGATGGCAAGCGGTGAGGCGACACGGTGTCGCCTTACCGCTCTCCGGCCGGCCCCTTGCCTCACACTCTCACGAGGAAACTCCATGAGCGATCTCAAGCGGACTCCGCTGTATGACCTTCACCTTGAACTGGGTGGAAAAATGGTGCCCTTTGCCAGCTACGACATGCCGGTGCAGTTCCCGCTGGGGGTGAAAAAGGAGCACGAGCACACTCGCAGCGCCTGCGGTCTGTTCGATGTCTCTCACATGGGGCAGCTCCTGCTGCGTGGGCCCCGGCCGGCCGAGGCGCTGGAAACGCTGGTCTGTGCCGATATCGTCGGTCTGGCACCAGGCATGCAGCGCTATGCGCTCTTCACTGGTCGGGAGGGAGGCATTCTCGACGATCTGATGGTGGCCAACCCGGGCGACGGCACGCTGTATCTGGTGGTCAATGCGGCATGCAAGGACCAGGACGTAGCCTTGCTGGAAATGGGGCTAGACGACGACCATCACGTCGAGGTGCTGGACCGCGCACTGCTCGCACTGCAGGGGCCCAAGGCCGTGGAGGTGATGCGCCGACACTGCCCGGAAGCCTGCGAAATGGTATTCATGCAGCAGGGCCGCTTTACCATGGCCGGCGTTGCCGTCTGGATCAGCCGTAGCGGCTACACCGGTGAAGATGGCTTCGAGATTTCAGTGCCTGCCGACGAGGCCGAAGGGTTGGCTCGCCGGCTGCTGGCCGAGGAAGAAGTGGAAGCGATAGGCCTGGGCGCCCGCGACTCGCTGCGCCTCGAGGCAGGGCTTTGTCTCTACGGTCACGACATCGATATCGAAACCACGCCGGTGGAAGCGGGACTGATATGGGCCATCGGCAAGGACCGTCGACATGGCGGCGAACGCTCGGCGGGGTTCCCGGGGGCGGATGTGATACTGCATCAGGTCGATGCCAAGGATCACCGCCGCAAGCGTGTCGGCCTGCTGGGTGAGGGGCGCGCTCCCGTGCGAGAGGGGGCCGAGCTTTATGGCGAGGATGGCCGGCATATCGGCAAGGTGACCTCGGGAGGCTTTGGCCCCAGCGTGGGCAAGCCGGTCGCCATGGGCTACGTCGATATTGCGTATGCCGAGCTTGGCACCATTGTCGAAGCCGAGGTTCGTGGCAAGCGGCTTCCCATGGTGGTGAGCCGGATGCCCTTCGTGACGCCAGGCTACTATCGCGGCTGAATCGCGGCTGACGTCCGTTCCCACATTTATACCGTTAACTTGCATGCAGCCACCGTCGTCTGGGCGGTGGCTTCGTCGTTTATGTGCGCCGCTCACCCTGGCATGTCTGCAGTCAACGCATCAGCTCGGCGTGCTCATCCCAATAGCGGCCCATGCTGCGCTCTTCGGTGAGATCGAAGAGTGTCTGACGCCTCGCCAACTGGGCGCCGCCATCCCGTGTTAGCGGACGCCAGGCCACCTGGGCGCGTTGTCGGGTGGAGCGCACGAAGAAAGCGTCCAATGGCAATGAGAGATAGATCCCTTTGTCGAAGCTACCTTCGCCGAAGTCGCTGCCTGCATCGGTGAAGGTAGCCCAGCCGCCCAGGCGTATGCCGGAATCGAACTCCCTGGAAACATCGAAGGTGACGCCGATATCGCCTGCCAGATAGCGGCCGATGCTGGCTTTCAGCAGCACATCTTCGACATCCGTCTGCCAGTAGCCGGTCAGGTGGCCCGTCCAGGTGCTGTAGTCGAGCATCTCGAATCGCTGATCGAAGTCTCGCTGCCTGACCCAGTTCACGTCGAGCCCCAGGGCCACGTCACTGTTGAAGGGGCGGTAGAGAATTTCACCCCCCGCACCGGCGAACATCGTTTCGAGCAGGCCCCCGTAGCCCATGACGAACCAGTCGTCACCCAACTGGGAGGTGTGCGTGTACTGCAGGTTGGAGATGCCGATATCGGTTTCCGCCAGGTAGTCGCCGATATGAGTGCGTACCCTCGGCAGGTCTGAAGGGCCGATATAGCGATACTTCCCCAGGTTGTCGTCTACCGTGTAGGTCAGCGTGGCCGACAGCCAGTCGTTGCGGCCCAGCCGGTATTCGCTGTCCAGGTTGGCCGAGAGGCGATAGAGATAGCCGTCGGGGCCACCGAAGTTCTGCTCCAGCTGGGGCTCGAGGCTATACGAGAATGCCCTTGAGGATGTCTCGTGCAGCACGCTTTGTGGCGCGGGCTGCTGGCCGACATGAGCATAGATACCGTGACGGTATCGGTTGGCTTGGGCGCTCGACGTGGCTGCAGCGGCCATGGCGTGGCGGTCGTGAACGCTCTCGCGCAGGGGCATGCCCCGCTCGTGCCAGCGAAAGCGGAAGGTGTCCACATCACTGTCGAGGTGATTGTGCAACAGACGTCCGGCACGATATTCGCTTTCGGCGAGCGATGGGTAGCGCGTGGGTTCGCCTTCAATGACGAGGCTGCTGCCCGACTGGTAGATGCGATAGACGCCCACGCCTGCATTGGCGTCCAGTTCGCGACTGAGCCCGCTCCAATCATCGCTATGTTCGGCAGGCGGTTCGCCGAGTTCGACCGGGGGTGGGTCACGCTTCACTTGCGAAACGGTGGCAAGGTTGGTGCTGAAGCTGATGCCGAGCATGGCGGTATTGCCGCGCTGCCAGCCGGCCTTGAGTTCGATGGTGTCCGACAGGCGCAGGCGAGCCCCGAGGTTTACTCGTGAGTCCTGCTGCTGATGGTTGCGCTGGGGTTCGCGCTGGTAATCGTTGCCTTCCAGCTCCAACTGGAGCACCAGTGGGCGCCAGGGGGTCTGGTACTCTATCCCGCCGAACATGGCGCTGCGTCCGCTGAACAGACTTCCCAGATTCACGCTGCCGCCGTCGCCTCCCGAGGTGAATCCGGAACGGCGCTCGAAGCGATCGTCGAGCCGGCTCAGCGGGTTGGTGAAATCCTCTTGATTCCCCAGATAGCCCCAGCCGATACCCAGGGTGAAGTCGAAGTCGTGCCAGCGCTTGCTGGCGACGAGGTATTCGCCAGCAAACAGGCCGGTGCCGCCGATGTCGCGCGCGCCGACCGCAACCTGTGGCCAAGAGCGGCTCTCCTCTCGTAGCCGCAGCTTAAGGTCGATCCCCTTGTCCAGGTTGTTACGATCCCCGATGGCGGCAAGGTACTGGCGATTTTCCACTTCGACGTAGCGAAAGCCGGCTTCGAGCCAGTCGGTAGGCTGAAAGAAGAGGTTGTAGCGGCGGTAAGGCGCGGTGCGTGAAAGCGAAAAGGCAAAGCCGCCCAATGGCGCCATTCGGGCAGAGGGAGTCTGCATCAGCCCTACGCCGCCAAAGTCACCCTGACCCATGCCCAGGCGAGACGCTGACGTGTCGGCCATGGCACAGGTGAGTGAAGAGGTGACAGCGAAAGCGAGGGCCGACAAACGTAGTGTGGAAGTGGAAGTCCGCTTCATCGAGCAGCTTCCCCCTTGGCCATTGGCTCCCTGTCTGCCAGGGTTATCGATTGGCAGGTATCGCTCGGTAACCGGGTCGCCAGGTAGGCGGGCAGGTTGCGGTTGACCCAGTCGGCTTCCTGAGTGGAACCGGGCAGCGCCAGCACGATACGACTGCCCGGCACGAGAGCGGAATTGCCCGCATTCCAGGCGGCTACACCAATACGGCGGGGGGCGCCCAGGGGCGCAATTACCCAGGCCTCGTCCGCCATGGACCAATGTCCGCTGGGTAGGCTGCGCAACAATCCTCTCAACCCAAGGCCGGGTTTCCAGCGTTGACGGCTCACACCGTCGAAATGCCAGACTTCGACCCAGTCGGGTACGCTGCAGTAACCCGCGTCAGCCAGCGACGCCAGAGTGGGATCGTGTCGAGGAGAGGCGAGTAGCGAGGCCAGGTCGGCGCGAGCCGGCGTGCGGCCGGCTTTGTCCTGCAGGCCGACGATGGTTTGCTGCCACTCGAGCGCGCCCCGCGCAAGGCTCTTTCTCCCGGCCAGGGCATGCCAATCGCTGAGGGTTGCCAATTCTTCGATCAGCCGCAGCCCCTGCTGCCGGTGAGGCTCGCGGTGCGCTTCAAGCCAATAGTAAGCGTAAGCGACTGCGGCGGGCTGCGTCGGTTGCTCGAGCCACAATTCCGATAGCCTCGACGGGTGGGGTGACGTGTGCGTTTGGGCATCGGCCAGGATCTGCAGCGGCAGGCTGAGTGCCAATAGCGCGCCCAGACAGGTGATGTGACGACGTCGGGCATGGGCATGGGCATGGACGTGGTGACGTGGGGTCATGCTCGTTCTCTTGATCACGGCAGTGAGCCAACATCGGGCGGCATCGTACGCCCGGCGTCGCTTACGGTTTCTTCGGCATCGCTCCACCAGGGTCGCGCCACCTGCCATTGCAGGCGTGGACCTTGCGGCCAGAGCGTCATGTCACCCCCCCAGATCCACGGGGTTCCCGGCTCTCGCCAGAACTTCCCGCGGGTAGTCGTATTGCTGCCGATCCACTCGAGTCGCTCGAGACAGCGCTCCAGGGTCAGTCGGGTCAAAGGCAGGTCAACGGGGGCAGGGGGCTCACAGGTCACTGTCGCCAGCGCCTCGTCCTGCCACTCCTGGCCATCACGGTCCTGCCAATGCGCGTGTACTCTGTAGCGGGCCTGGCCTTCGCTGGATGAGTGCCAGCGCCCAAGCAGCACCGCATCGAAGCCGGCTGTGCTGGCGGGCATGCCATCGCGCAAATGCAGCGTCGTCCGATCGCCAGCCTGCCAAAACGTATCCTCTCCGTGTCCGCCGGTGCGATGCGCCATGATCAGCAGCGCCCGGTTGCTATCCTTTCTCGCCAACAACGATGCATACGGCAGGGCCTCGGCTTGGGCCCTGAAATCCGCCGTGTGGCGATGGCCGAATAACGTTTCGCCCATGGGTGTAAGTTGTCCACCTTGAGCACAGCCAGCCAGCGCGCTGACCACGCCCAGCCACGCCAGGCCTCGAAGCAGGACCGCCGCAAGGCGGTCCTGGGTCGGCACACGAATTTCTCTGCACCGTCTGTCACCGTTCATCAGCGGGTACCGGTACCTGTGCCGGTTCCCGTTCCGGTGCCTGTGCCGGTAGCGCCAATGACGACTCCGATACCGGCCGCGCCGCGATTGACGGCTCCGGCAAGTGCCTGGCCGGAATTTCCTGGCGCCTCTCCTGCTGCGCCGCGACCGGTGGTAAGCCCACCGCCGGCGACGGCACCAGGTGCCGGTGTATTGGCAGAATTGCCAGGGGCCCCTTGAGTGCCTTGTGGCAAGGGGGCCTGCTGCGCCATCGCCATTGGCGTGAGGCCCAGCAAGGCCACCCCCGCCAGGACGGCGGCACATGACCTTGCCATTTTGGTTGTTGACATAGGGCGTTTCTCCTTTGTAGCGCCGGTCACATCCGGCGGGACGGGTGGCCGGATAATGCGTCCCAATGGATAAATCGGGACAGACTGCCCGGCCTGCCTGCGGGTGCAGGCAATTTCGACAGACTTAATGAAAGTTAGCCGGCGAGTCCTGGCGGGCTGGACAACAAGAATATAGCGCGAAATAAATAACGCAATCCCTTCTGCATTAAAAGCCGACGGTAAGTAGAGTCCTTTTCTGTTCGTGTAACAATGTAAAAAAATGTATAAAAAGGGCTGTCAGGGATGACAAGTCAAAAAAAAGCGGTATTCTAGCCTCGCTCTTGGGGTGTCTTGCATGGATGATAAGACCCCGCCCCTCATCCTGACTCCTTGAGTTGACACCGCATTGCGGCGCAGGCCGCATGCTATTTTTTCGCATATATATCAATATGTTATGTCTGGTTTCGAAGGTTCCCATCAAACTTCGGGGCGGTAGCGTGCTTGGTTGAGATAATTTCAATTGGGTTTAAGGCTTGGAAAGAGGTATTAGTGTCAGCAAATAAAGACACGGCTTGTAGGATATTGACGACAGTGAGGGTCGGCGCTGTCGCTAAACTTCGACAATATCGTCATAAAGGTAAGGGTGGCGTTGAAAGAGCAGTGTAATCGCTTTGTCATTAGGTGTGTCACTAATTGGAGACGCCGAGTGATTGTAATAAGAGACAGTCGGTGGTCGCTCAGAGAGACACTTGTAAAGTTGCTCAAAATATAACAGGGCAGGGGGCAGGTTAATGTTGGTCATGCGAGTGAACATTCAATGAAACATTACTCCTTGCGTACGCGAGTGGGCCGCGCCCTTTTGTCCTGTAGTGTGGTGCTCCTTGGCGGGTGTGCCTTCGCCCCCGGTGGGCATATCGGTTATCAGACCGATTCCGCTCCCATCGATGAGCTGGTGGACATTCAGCCGATCACCTTCGGGCTGGTGCGTTCCCAGCAGCAGGATGTCCATGGCGCTGAAGACGTTGCCAGGATCAGCGAGAGCCTGCAGCAGGACATCAATGGCTATGACTACTACATCGGCAAGGGGGATGTGCTCAGCGTCATCGTCTACGGTCATCCGGATCTGACGATCCCGGCGGGCGGGGAGCGCAGTGCCGCCGAGTCGGGCAATACCGTTCACAGCGACGGCACGATCTTCTATCCCTTCATCGGTCGCATCCCTGTCGAGGGACGTACGGTACGTGATGTGCGCGATGTCATTGCCCGCGGTCTCGAGCCCTATGTCGCCATGCCTCAGGTCGAGGTCCGGGTGGCCCAGTACAACTCGCAGCGAGTGAACGTGACCGGTGCGGTATCCGATCCCGGCCCGCTGCCGATACGCAACGTGCCGCTCACCGTGCTGGATGCCATCAGCATGTCGGGTGGGCTGGCAGAGCATGCCAACTGGCATGACGTTCTGCTGACCCGTGACGGTGAGGAAACCCGCCTTTCGATTCACGAAATGCTCAACCGAGGTCGGCTCGATCGGAACCTGCTGTTGCGTCATGGCGATGTGCTGCATGTGCCGGATAACAGCGACCAGAAAGTCTATGTGATGGGAGAGGTGCGCGAGCCGCGTAGCCTGCCTATCGGCACGAGCCAGCTGACGCTGACCGATGCACTCTCTCAGGCCGGCGGTATCAACGAGGGCAACGCCAATGCGTCGGGCATCTTCGTCATTCGTCGAGCACCGATAGAGAGCGACAAGCTGGCCACCGTCTATCAGCTCGATGCCCGCAACGCGACCGCCTTGATGCTGGGCGCCGAGTTCGCCCTTGAACCTACCGATGTGATCTACGTCACCACCACCCCGCTGGGGCGCTGGAACCGGGTGGTGCGTCAGCTACTGCCTACGGTCAGCGGCATTTACCAGACCACCCGTACCGGGCGTGAGCTGGAACGGATCGGCGAGTAGGAGGGAAGAATGTTCCAGCAAATACTCGTGGTGTGCACCGGCAATATCTGTCGCAGCCCGGTAGGCGAAGCTCTGCTGAAGCAGTTGCTCCCTGGTCATCGCATTTCATCGGCCGGACTGGGGGCTCTCGTCGACCATGGTGCCGAGCCTACCGCGGCGCAGCTGGCAGCTGCCGATGGCCTCGATCTCTCCGCCCACCGGGCACGTCAGCTCGATGCCGGAATGGTGAGGGAGGCCGACCTGATTCTGGTCATGAGCGAGGGGCAGCGCCTGGCCATCGCCGATCGCTTCCCCTTTGCCACGGGCAAGACGATGCGCTTTGGCCGTTGGCTGCCGAGCCGGGAAGGCGAGGGAGAGGACATTGCCGACCCTTATCGCAGGGACGAAGAGGTCTTTGTACACGTCCATCGTCAGCTGACCGAAGCAGCTCGTCTGTGGCAGGCCAGGCTGGGCAGCTCACGAAGCTGACGCCAACGTTTTACCTTTTCACTCCAGGAACTGTATCGATGGTGAAAGAGACCAAGACGGGTTCGCGCCCGGGGCATGACGATATCGATCTGGGCAGGCTGGTCGGCGTTCTGCTGGACAACAAATGGCTGATCATGTTGGTCACGGCGATATTTGCCGTAGCGGCCGTGGTTCACGTGCAACTGGCAACGCCGATCTATCGTGCCGATGCCCTCGTGCAGGTGGAGGGCAAGACCGGACTGAGTAACCCGCTGTCTGAAGTGCGCTCCCTTCTTGGTGATGAGCCCAAGACCGATGCCGAGCTGGAAATCCTGCGCTCGCGCATGGTGCTGGGGCAGGCGGTGGACCAGGAGCGGCTCGATATCTCCGTGATCCCCACCCGGTTTCCCTTCGTCGGGGACTTCCTGGTCCGTCGTGGAATGGAGCGGCCTGAGTTCGTTCGCCGCAGCGTATGGGCCGGTGAATATCTCAACGTGGGTGAGCTGCGGGTCGATCACGAGTGGCTGGGGCGAGCCTTGTTGCTGGTGGCCGGCCAGGAGGACAGTTACCGGCTGTATCACGGCGACACTTTGCTCGGTGAGGGGTGGGTCGGTGTGACTGAGGTATTCGAGGACGGTGCCATCGAGCTGCGTGTAGCAGAGCTTTCGGCCGGGGAAGGCGCCGAGTTCACCGTGGTGCGTCGCACACGTCTCGCCGCCATCAACCAGTTGCGCGCCCGCTTCAGCGTGACCCAGCGCGGTCGCGACAGTGGCGTGTTCAGTATGACGCTGCTGGATGAGGATCCGCGGCGCGCCCAGCGTACCTTGAGCGTCATCGCTCAGATCTACCTGACGCAGAACGTCGAGCGGCACAGCGCCGAGGCCGAGCAGAGCCTGGTATTTCTCGAAGAGCAGGTGCCTTTGGTACGCACCGATCTGGCCTCTGCCGAGGATGCGCTGAACTCCTTCCGTATGGCGCACGAGAGTGTCGATCTCAGTATCGAGACGCGCTCGGTGCTGGATCGTGCGGTGGACATCGATGCTCGTCTCAGCGAACTGGAGATGGAGCAGGCCGAGCTGAGCCGTCGCTACAACGCTTCGCATCCGCTGTACGCCGCCATGATGGAAAAGCGCAACAACCTCGAGCGCGATCGGGAGCGGCTCAACGAACGTATTCAGGATTTGCCTGAAACCCAGCAGCAGATCCTGCGCATGTCGCGTGACGTCGAGGTGACCCAGCAGGTCTACGTTCAGCTGCTCAACAAGATCCAGGAAATGGGCATCACCAAGGCAAGTACCGTGGGCAACGTGCGCATTCTCGACGATGCCGTGGCTCAGCCGGGGCCGGTGGAGCCGCGTAAACCGGTCACGGTGGTGATGATCACTCTTGTCGGGGGCTTCCTGGTGGTGGCTTTCGTCATCGTTCGCAGCATCTTCAATCGCGGTGTGGAGAGCGCCGAGCAGCTCGAGGACCTGGGGCTGCCGGTCTATGCCACCGTGCCTCTCTCCGACGATCAGCAAAAACTGGTGCGGCGCGTCAAGCGGCGCAACCGGCGCCATGGGCGTGACGTGGCCTGTGGAGTGCTGGCGCAGAATGCACCTGACGATACGGCCATCGAGGCGCTGCGCGGCCTGCGTACTTCACTGCACTTCGCCATGCTCGAAGCCGGCAACAACCGCATCATGATCACCGGACCGAGCCCCAATATCGGCAAGAGCTTCATCAGCGTCAACCTGGGAGCCGTGGTGGCTCAGGGTGGCCAGCGCGTCCTGGTGCTCGATGCGGACATGCGCAAGGGGCATGTACACACCGCCTTCAACGACGACAGCAAAGGTGGCCTTTCCGAAGTGCTGGCCAACAAGGCAGCGCTCGATGATGTGATTCGTCAGTCGCCGATCAATGGGCTGAGCTACGTGGCGCGCGGCAAGGCGCCGCCCAACCCGGCGGAACTGCTGATGAGCGATCGCTTCGCCGCGCTGTTGGACGCGCTGAGTGAACGCTTCGATCTGGTGATCGTCGATACCCCGCCCATCCTGGCCGTGACCGATGCCGCCATCATCGGGCACCAGTGTGGCACCACGCTGATGGTGGCGCGCTTCGCTCTCAACCCACCGCGTGAAATCGATGTCGCCGTGCGGCGCCTAGAGAGCAGCGGCGTCAAGGTCAAGGGCGGCATTCTCAATGCCATCGAGCGCAAGGCTGCCACCAGCTACGGCTATGGCTACTACCACTATGCCTACAAGACCACCCAGACCTGAACGCTGATTGCGTACGAGTTTCTGTACAGGCCCTACGTGCAGGGCCGTTCCCTGGCGTGAGGCCGTGGTGTCGCAGCGAACGCGCGGCCGGCTCGAGCGCCGATCACTACCACTCGAAAACCATGGAAGCGTCATGACCACTATCAAAGATCGTCTGATTGGCCGGCTCGAGCGCAAGGAAGCCGTGATCGGGATCGTCGGGCTCGGCTATGTGGGGCTGCCCCTGATGCTGCGCTACAGCGAGATCGGCTACCGCGTACTGGGTATCGACATCGATGCGGGCAAGGTGGACAAGCTCAATACCGGACGCAGCTATATCGAGCATATTTCCTGCGAACGTATTGCCAAGGCCAGGGATGCCGGTTTTGAAGCCACCGCCGACTTCGCCCGTGCCAGTGAGGTAGATGCCCTGATCCTGTGCGTGCCCACGCCGCTCAACAAGTACCGTGAGCCCGACATCAGCTTCGTCATCAATACGGTCGATGCGCTCAAGCCCTACCTGCGCGAAGGCCAGATCATCTCGCTGGAAAGCACCACCTATCCCGGAACGACGGAAGAGGAGCTGTTGCCCCGAGTCGAGGAAGGGGGCTTGAAGGTCGGCGAAGAGCTGTTCCTGATTTACTCCCCCGAGCGGGAAGACCCGGGTAATCCGGACTTCGAAACCCGCACCATCCCCAAGGTGGTCGGTGGGCATACCCCGGCATGTCGCGAAGCCGGCGTGGCGCTCTATCGCCCGGCCATCGACCAGGTGGTACCGCTCAGTTCGACCCGTGCCGCCGAGATGACCAAGCTGCTCGAGAACATCCATCGTGCGGTGAACATCGGCCTGGTCAACGAGATGAAGATCGTTGCCGACCGCATGGGTATCGACATCTTCGAGGTGGTCGACGCGGCCGCCACCAAGCCGTTCGGTTTCACGGCTTATTATCCGGGGCCGGGACTAGGGGGGCATTGCATCCCCATCGACCCCTTCTACCTGACATGGAAGGCCCGCGAGTACGGTCTGCATACCCGTTTCATCGAACTCTCCGGCGAGATCAACCAGGCCATGCCCGACTACGTCGTGGGCAAGCTGGTCGAAGGGCTCAACCAGCGCGGCCAGGCGCTGAACGGCAGCCGCATTCTGGTGCTCGGCATCGCCTACAAGAAGAACGTCGACGACATGCGAGAGTCGCCGTCGGTCCATATCATGGAGCGTATTCGCGACCGCGGTGCCGAGGTCGCTTACAGCGATCCTCACGTGCCGGCCTTTCCGACGATGCGTGAGCACCACTTCGATCTCGAGAGCGTCCCGCTTTCGCCGGCCGCCCTGGCCGAGTATGACGCCGTGATACTCGCCACCGATCACGACCGCTTCGACTACGACATGATTCGCGCCCACGCTCGGCTGATCGTCGACACCCGTGGCATCTACCGCGGCATGGCCGACGAACGCGTCATCAAGGCCTGACATCATGTCCAACGCACAGGTAAACGCCATGAAATACTTTGCTTTGATCGGCGCCGCCGGTTACATCGCGCCACGTCACATGAAGGCCATCAAGGAGACCGGCAATCACCTCGCCATGGCCTATGACATCAACGATTCGGTGGGCATCATCGATTCGATCTCTCCGGAGAGCGAGTTCTTCACCGAATTCGAACGCTTCATCGAAAGTGCCTGGCAGCGCAAGCGCGACCCCTACACGGCACTCGACTATGTTTCGGTTTGCTCGCCCAACCATTTGCACCATGCGCACATCGCCGCCGGTTTGCGTCTTGGCTGCAACGTCATTTGCGAGAAACCCCTGGTGCCCACGCCGGCCTTGCTCGACGAGCTGGAGAGGGTGGAGAAGGAGACCGGTCGGCGCGTCTACAACATCCTGCAGCTGCGCCACCATCCGGCCATCCTGGAGCTCAAGGAGCGGGTCGCCAGCACTCCCCGGGACGACAAGTACGACGTCGAGCTCACCTATATCACTTCACGCGGCAAGTGGTATCACGAGAGCTGGAAGGGCGACCCGCGCAAGTCCTTCGGCGTGGCGACCAACATCGGCGTGCACTTCTTCGACATGCTGCACTACGTCTTCGGCGATCTCGAGCGCAACGTGGTGCACTACCTGGACGACCAGCGTGCCGCCGGCTACCTGGAGTACAACAAGGCGCGGGTACGCTGGTTTCTGTCGATCGACAGCAACGACCTGCCGAGCAGCGTGCAGGGGGAGCAGCGCACCTATCGCTCGATCCTGTGCGAGGGGCGCGAGATCGAGTTCTCGGGCGGCTTCACCGACCTGCACACCGTCTCCTACCAGGAGATCCTGGCCGGCCGCGGCTTCGGGCTCGACAGTGCCCGCCACTGCATCGAGACCGTCGACACGATTCGCAATGCCTCTCTGGAGTTTCCGGAACGCCAGGAGGCGCACCCTTGCCTCAAGCGGCATCTGATGTGAGGTGCGAGATGCAGACTCAAGCGCAAGATAGCCTTCATCACGGCGTGCAGATTCACCCAAGCGCCATCGTCGATCCCGGAGCGCAGATCGGCGAGTCCTCTCGCGTCTGGCACTTCGTGCACGTTTGCGGCGGTGCCCGCATCGGTCGCGGCGTATCGCTGGGGCAGAACGTCTTCGTCGGCAACCGGGTCGTCATCGGCGACCGCTGCAAGGTACAGAACAACGTCTCGGTCTACGACAACGTCACCCTGGAGAACGGCGTTTTCTGCGGGCCCAGCATGGTCTTCACCAACGTCTACAACCCGCGTTCGCTGGTGGAGCGCAAGGATGAATACCGCAGCACGTTGGTGCGGGAAGGGGCGACCCTGGGTGCCAATTGCACCATCGTCTGCGGCGTCACCATAGGCCGCTACGCCTTCATCGGGGCTGGGGCGGTCATCAACCGGGATGTACCCGACTTCGCCCTGATGATGGGGGTCCCCGCCCGTCAACAGGGATGGATGAGCCGTCACGGCGAGCGTCTCGACCTGCCGCTCGAGGGCGAGGGCGAAGTGACCTGCCCGCACACCGGCGATCGCTATCGACTCGAAGGCGGCACGCTCAGTTGCCTGCCGGCGCAGCAAGATTCCACCCCATCCGTGAAGGACGACGGCCGCATGGAATTCATCGACCTCAAGGCCCAGCAGGTGCGCATCCGTGAGCGCATCAATGCCGGCATCCGCAGTGTCCTCGAGCACGGCAAGTATATTCTCGGCCCGGAGGTCGATGAGCTCGAGGCGCGGTTGGCCGAGTATGTCGGCGTTCGGCACTGCATCACCTGCGCCAACGGCACCGATGCCCTGCAGATCGCTCAGATGGCACTGGGTATCGCCCCCGGCGACGAGGTGATCACTCCCGGCTTCACCTACATTGCCACCGCCGAGACGGTGGCGCTGCTTGGCGCGCGTCCGGTCTACGTCGATATCGACCCGCGCACCTACCTGCTCGACCCTGCCAAGCTCGAGGCGGCGATCACGCCGCGAACCCGCGCCATCATCCCGGTATCGCTGTACGGACAGTGCGCCGACATGGATGCCATCAATGCCATCGCGGCTCGGCATGGCATTCCGGTGATCGAGGACGGCGCTCAGAGTTTCGGTGCCACCTACCGCGGTCGTCGCTCCTGCGGCCTGTCCAGCATCGCCACGACGTCCTTCTTCCCCAGCAAGCCGCTGGGCTGCTACGGCGACGGTGGCGCTCTGTTCACCGATGACGACGAGTTGGCCACGGTGCTTCGCCAGATTGCACGACACGGTCAGGGGCGTCGCTATTACCACGTCAGGATCGGTGTCAACAGCCGCCTGGATACGCTGCAGGCCGCCATTCTGCTGCCCAAGCTCGACATCCTCGACGAAGAGCTGTTGCTGCGTGAGAAAGTGGCCGAGCGTTATGGTCGCCTGCTACGCGCCCATGGCTTTACGTCGCCCTACGTCGAGCCTCACAACACCAGTGCCTATGCCCAATACACGGTGGAGGTCGACGACCGTGAAGTGGTGATGGCGCGGCTGGCCGAGGCGGGCATTCCCACCGCCGTGCACTATCCGATTCCGCTCAACAAGCAGCCTGCCGTGGCCGATCCGGGTGTGGATCTGCCGATCGGCAATCTGGCGTCGCGGCGGGTGGTGAGTCTGCCCATGCATCCCTATCTCAGCGCCGAGGATCAGGAACGGATCGTTACGGCACTGGGCGAGGCGGTGGCCTGAGCCGCCGGTCAGGGAGATATCCAGTGCTAAATCGGCTCGTCATACCGGCAAGGAAGCTCCTGCCGACTCAAGCCTTCGCCCGCGGTGTCAGCGTGCTGGTGGGGGGGACGGCAGGGGCGCAGCTGCTGACCCTTCTCGCCGCGCCGCTGCTGACCCGGCTCTACGGCCCGGAAGACTTCGGCCTGCTGGCCGTATACGGCGGGCTGCTGGCGCTGTTCACCGTCGTGGCCGGCGGTCGTTATCAGCTGGCGATTCCGCTGCCGGAAACGCAGCGGGAGGCAGCGGAGGTGCTGGCTCTCAGCCTGCTGCTGGTATCGCTGACTACGCTGGGCGCACTGTTGCTGGTAGGGCTGGGGGGCAGGGGGCTTGCCGAACTGCTTGGCGTGCCTGCCTTGACCCCATGGCTGTGGCTATTGCCCCTCGGCGTGGCCTTTGCCGGCACCTACCAGGCCGTTACCCACTGGGCGGTGCGCACCCGGGCGTTCTCGACCATTGCAGCTACCCGGATAAAGCAGTCCCTGGCGCTGTTGTTCATCCAGCTCGCGGCGAGTCCCATCGGAGCCGGCGGGCTGCTGCTCGGCCATGCCGCCGGGCAAGGTGCTGGAACGCTGACCCTCGCAAGGCCGGCGCTGCGTGCCATCAAGGAGCACCGCATCAGCCCGGTCGGGATGTGGTCGGCGGCACGGCGCTATCGCAAGTTCCCGCTCTTCTCCACCTGGTCGGGGCTGTTCAACACGCTGGGCAAACAGCTGCCACCGTTGCTGTTTGCGGCGCTGTTCAGTCCGCTGGCAGCGGGGCTCTACGCCCTGGCCCATCGCGTATTGGCGATGCCCATGGCGCTGATCGGCGAGGCCGTGGGCAAGGTGTTCTTTGCCAGCGCTGCCGAGGCACATCGACGTGGTGAGCTGGGCGCGCTGGTCGCCAAGGTTCATTCCGTGCTGGCGCAAGTCGCCATGCCGCCGGCGATCGTCCTGGTTCTCATCGGCCCCGACCTGTTCGCCCTGGTGTTCGGCGAACGCTGGCGCGAAGCGGGCGAATTCGCCCGCTGGATGGCTCCTTGGCTTTATCTGGTGTTCGTCACGTCACCGCTGAGTCATCTGTTCTCGGTGCTCGAGCGTCAGGGGCAGGGACTCATCTTCCAGACGGTCCTGCTCGTCGTGCGTGTGGCGGCCATCGCCATCGGCGCGGCGGCGGACGATTTACTGCTAACGGTGGCGCTCTTCTCGCTTGGCAGTGCGGCGTGCTGGATCGGCTTTCTGGGCTGGGTGGCCTATCTGACCGGCAACCGGCCTCTTACCTTGGCGCTTTCCACCGTCACGGCCTTGCTGATCGGCCTGGGGCTACTGGCGCCGCTGATCGTCGTCGAGTTCCTTGAACCGGTATGGCTGCCCTGGGGTGCTGCGCTACTGCTCAGCGCCGCACTGGTGGGAATGCGTTATCTACTTCTGTTCCGTAAGGCATATAAATGAGTTCGATCCACTGTCACTTAACCTCCCCTCGCTGGCAGGAGTGTGAATACTCGGGCTGTCGCGGCTTCGTGCGCGGCACTGTCTGGCAGAACGGGCACCGCCTGTCTCCCAGCGGTAGCGTCAAGCAGCTGGACCTGAACGACGACGTGCAAGACTGGCGCAAGCGTATGGGCGATCTCAACGGTTTCTACGCCATCGTCCGTCATACCGACAATGCCATGGTGGCTGCGGTCGACCGTGTTCGCTCGATCCCGTTGTTCTACGGCGTCCATGCCGGCAACGTCTTTCTCAGCGACGATGCCGACTGGGTTCGCCAGCAGGTGGGCGAAGATCGCATCGATGAAGAGGCGCGGGCAGAATTCGAACTAGCCGGCTACGTGACCGGCAGCGACACGCTGTTTCGTCGGGTCAAGCAGCTGCGTGCCGGTGAGGCGCTGTTCGTCAGCGATACCGACCTAGGCCTAAAGCTCTCCTTGGAGCGTTACTTCCGCTTTCAGTACTACGGCATGTCCGACCGTGACGATAGCCGTCGCCTCATCCGGCTCGAGGAGATCGTCGACGAGGCCTGCGAACAGATGATTCGTATGGCCAACGGGCGCACCATCGTCGTGCCGCTCAGCGGTGGCTACGACTCGCGGCTGATCGCCACGTTGCTTGCTCGCCGTGAGTATCCTCGCGTACTCACCTACGCCTATGGCCATCGCGACAATCATGAGGCCAAGGTTAGCCGTGAGGTGGCCCACAGCCTTGGGCTGCCATGGACGTTCGTCGAGTACAGCCAACAGGCGTGGAGCGGTGTGGCCGACAGCGAGGAGTACTGGAATTATCAGCAGTGGGCTTCAGGCTGGAACAGCATTGCCAACATGCAGGACTGGTTGGCCGTCAAGCTGCTGACCGAGCAAGGCAAGGTGGAACCGGGTTCGCTGTTCGTTCCCGGCCACTGCTGCGTCACGGGCTTTCTCCTTTCGAGCGTGTTCGAGGCCAAGCGCTCGGGCCGCCTGATGGAAGTGGGCGAGCTTAGCGAGGCGATCCGCCAGCGACACTTCTCGCTGAACGTGAGCGCCGAGGGTCGGGCACGTTTCCAGCAGCGCGTGCACTCCCGCCTGGCCCAGGATTACACCCTGGATGAGGCGTTGGATCCCGACGAGTTCATTCGCCAGTTCGTGCTGTTCGGCTGGCAGGAGCGCCAGGCCAAGTTCATCGTCAACTCCGTGCGCTGCTTCGAATTCTATGGCCACGACTGGTGGATGCCGCTTTACGACCACGACTTCATGACCTTCTGGCAATCGGTGCCGCGCCATTGGCTCGAGCAGCGCTCCGGTTACGTCACCTTCGTCGAGAATCTCTTTGCCGAGGTCAGCGGCCACAAGGCGCCGCTTGGCAATGCCGCTCACCAGTCGCGGCAGAGCCTGCGGGCCCGACTGAGCCGCTTGGACGTCTTACGCCGGGGCCCGGGGATGCGTATGAAGCGTCTGCTCAAGCGCGTGATGCCTGGGCTGGCTCAGGGAAACACCCTGGCCTCCACGGGGCGTTTCCCGGCAGATACCTTCGAGCGTCTGCGCTCGGAAGGGTATTCCCACAACGGCGTGGCGGCCCAGATGTTCCTCGAGAGGTTTGGCTGAGCCATGACATTTTCTACGCTGGCTCGATACCTGCGAGTGGGCCTGGCATCGGCGTCGCTGATTGTGCGAAACCTCGCTCAGGTCCGCCATTTCAAAGCCGTTCCGCTGCGCTGCCATGGGGCCTATCGACTGTGCGGCATGAAACGCATGCATCTGGCAGGGGCTCTGGCCCTGTATGCCGAGCTGCATGACGGCAAGCCGCTCGATCTCCCACGTCGCTGTCTCTATCGCCTGGCAGGCGGTCGGCTGGGCGTGGTGGCGCTGGATATCGAAGGCCAAGTGGTGGGGGCGGCCTTCTATGGCTTCACCCCCCGTGACCAGGCCGAGGGCAGGGTGCACTCGAGCTTCAGCGGCGTTCACCCGGCTCACCGGGGTCGCGGCCTGGCCACCGAGCTGCGGCGCAGCGCCATCCTTCATTTTCGTGAATACGGGGTGCGTGGCTACTCCGCGCGTATCACTGCCGACAATATCGCCTCTCTCAAGCCCAGCCTGCGTCTCGGGTTTCGTATCGTCGAGAGCTATATCGACGAGGCTACGGGTGAGCAGCGCTTCTACCTGGTCTGCGACTTCGATCAGGACTATCGCGAAGTACCGCCGGCTGGCGCACCGCTCGAGATAGGGCGTTAGAGCCGGAGACGGAAAGGAAAGCCGTACATGATCATCGATCCCTTGTTTCATCCTGGATGGATTCAGTTCAACGAGCAGCGCTGGTCGCTGACTGCCGAGCCGCTAGTGCTGACACCCGAGAAGGGGGATGCCTGGCGTCTCGAGACGGTGCTGTATCGCAACCGGCAGGGCCGCTTGGTGACCCCCCCGCGCAACCCTCATTTGCCCATCGACTTTCAATGCGCGAGCGAACGGCCGGCCTCGCGCAACCGGCGCAAGCGGCTGGCATTGACCGCGCTGGCAGAGCACCTGCAGGAATGCGATTTCGGCGGCAGCCTGAGCCTTTCCTCGGTGGCGGATGACGTCCGTCCTTTCGAGTGGGCCAACATGTCGGCGCGGCCGCGCTACACCTACCACCTCGATATCGCTACACGCGAGGAGGCCATCGATCCCAACGCGCGCAAGAAGGCGCGCAAGTGCCGCCGGCTTGGCTACCGCTGTGAAGTCTCCCAGGACTATGCCGCAGTCGCCGATTGCCTGGCGGGTCCGGAAGCGCGCAAGGGCTTCGATTATCGCCTCGATGCCGCCGAACTCGCGCGGCTGGCCGAACTGATGGGGCCGGAGCATTTCGTCTGCTTCCTCGCTTTCAACGCCGCGGGCGAAGCGATGGGTACCCGCGTCTGCCTTTATGCGGCAGGGGGGCACGCCCTGGCCTGGTCGGCAGGAATGAAGACCGAGGCGATGAAGGACGGCGTCAACAACCTGGTCGCCGAGGAGGCGTTGGAGTACTTCGCCGGGCAGGGCTGCAGCGTGTTCGATTTCATCGGTGCCAACATCGCGCCGGTGGCGGAAATGAAGGAGGCATGGGGCGGACGACTCGTGTGCCACTACTCGATCAGTCGACGAGGGATCCGTCAGTTGGCCCGTGAGGCATATGTCACGGCTCGCACAATGATGAAGAGGGAAGCCAAGTGAACGAGATGACCGCACTCTACGACCGGAATTCCCAGGCGGGGCTCGAGGCTACGCTGCATGCCCCATCTCTCCAGCCGTCCCATGCGCTGGCGGCCGCGGCCAGTGAACCCGTGCTGGCCTGGCTGGAACAGGTCCTGCTGGAGCGCTTCGGGCTCCCGCTGCGGCTGGAGCGCGACGGTCCCGAGCGACTCTATCTGCGGCTTGCCGAGGCGCCCGGTCACATCCTGTTCGATCGCCTGCAACCCGGTTTCTATCTGAGCGGGATAGAGCTGCCACACACCCAGTGGGATGCCGCCGCCGAAGGGTTCAGCGCGCCGCTGGGAGTGCCGCTGCCTGCTCCCGGCGCTGCCAGCCTCCCTAGGCCTTTGGTCGAGCCGATGACGGGTGGCCTGACGATCCACTACGACATCCTCGGCCTGACGTTCTGGATGCTGTCGCGCCTGGAGGAGGTCGATGCCCAAACGCTCGATCGCCATTGTCGTTTCCCTGCCAGTGCCTCCCATGCCGGGCGCTACGGATATCTGGATCGCCCGGTGGTCGATGAATGGCTGGCCGTGCTGGGTCAGGTCATCCGCTGCCAGTGGCCCAAGGTGAGTTTGCGTCAGCACCAGTTCCGGCAACGCCCTACCCACGACGTGGACCGCCCGAGCCGCTACGGCTTCGCCCGGGATGTGCGATTGGCCAAGGTGATGCTCGGCGATGTGCTGCGCAACAGGCGCCCGCAGGCGCTGCTGGTCGCCCCCTGGGTGCGTCTGTGTAGTCGGCGGCGCCTGCACCGGTGGGACCCGCTCAATACCTTCGACTGGCTCATGGACGTCTCCGAACGTCACGGCCTGACCAGTGCCTTCTATTTCATCTGCGGGCGCACCGATCCGCGCAAGGATGCCGACTACGAGCCGGAGCATCCGGCGTTGCGTGATCTCATGCGGCGTATTCACAAGCGCGGCCATGAAGTCGGTCTGCACCCCAGTTATCACACCTTTCGTAATCCCAAAGAGCTGGCCAACGAGGCCGAGCGCCTTCGCCGGGTTTGTGCCGAAGAGGGTATCGAGCAGGAGCAGTGGGGTGGGCGCATGCACTACCTGCGCTGGCAGATGCCGCTGACGCTTCAGGGTTACGAGCAGGCCGGCCTCGATTACGACACCACGCTGGGCTATGCCGAAGCGCCTGGCTTTCGCTGTGGCACCTGCTTCGAGTATCCGGCCTTCGATCCGGTCAAGGGGGAAGCGCTGGCCCTGCGTATTCGGCCGCTGATCGCCATGGAGGCTTCGGTGATCTCGCCGCTCTATCAAGGACTTGGCACGGGAGAGGCGGCATTCGAATGCTTCAGTCTGCTCAAGGCCCGCTGTCGCGCCATGGGCGGCACCTTCACCTTGCTCTGGCACAACTCGGAGCTGACCACATCGGCGCAGCGTGAGCTCTACGAGCGCGTGCTGGCGGATTGAGCGAGCCGGGAAATCTATCCATGATCCTGTCTGGCACTGTATTGACCGAGCGCGCTTCGGCCGTCGGTTTCTTCGTGCTGTTCCCCGGTTTCATTCTCTATCACACCCTGGTGGCGATGGGGATGATCCCGGCCTTTCTGGGCGGTCTGTTCGGCGTGGTTTCGGTGATGATGTTCATCGTTTACTGCGCGCTGCTGCCCTCCCAGCTCCACCTGCTGCTGAGTGCCAGCCGCGGCTATGCGCTGCTGACCTTCGCCTTCTTCGCCTATGTCCTGCTGTGGGCCGTGGTCAATTACGGTCTGGTGGGGGGTGGTGTGATGCGGGCGGCAACGATCCAGACCGTCGAGACGCTGGTGCTGTGGCTGGTGCTGTTCGTAATGGGCTATCGCCTGCCGATGGGTTCACCGCGGCTGTCGCGAGCTTTCTGGGTTGCCTTCGGGCTGATCGCCGGGTACCTGCTGATCCATGTTGCGACCACCGGGCAGTGGATGTTCTTCGCCCGGCGCATGCTGGAGGCGGACGGCGGGGAGAACGTTTCCACCTATCAGGGATATGCACGCAGCGCGCTGGTGTTGCTGGTCTTTCTGATCGCGATCAGTGAACGGGCCCTGGTGCGGGCCGGCCTGATCGTGCTCGGGGCCTTCGTCATGTTCGTGCTGGGAGCGCGCTCCGAGCTGTACGCCTTCCTTTCCCTCTCGCTGCTGCTGCTGCTGCTGTGGGCGGGCATGAGCGTGAAATACATGCTGACCTTGCTGGCGGTTGCCGCCGCCTTGATCGCTCTGGTGGTCAGCCAGTTCGAGGCACTGGCCAGCAGTCGGCAGCTGCAGATCCTCGACCTGTCGGGCACGAGCTCATGGCTGGCGCGCCAGAACCTGGGTCAGCGTGCCGTGGAGCAAATCACGGCCAGCCCGCTGCTGGGTCGCTTTGGCGGCCACATCACCTCCGCGGACATGACCGGGGGGTATGCGCACAGCATGCTGTCGGCCTGGGTCAACTTCGGGCTGCTGGGCTTCCTGCTCTATCTCGGCCTGACGGCCACTGCCTTTCTTGGTGCCGCCCTCCGCCTGCTATCCGCTGGCGATTGGTCGGGGCGCTGGGTATTCGCCTTTTCCATCAATTTCGTCTGCCTGCTGCTGATCGTGCTGGCCAAGCCGGTGTTCTGGCCACTGCCGGCGCTGGGGTGGGGGGCGTTCGCCAACGCCTTGGTCGCCTCGCGACTGCAGCAGGACGGCCATGACGAACCGAGGCAGCGTAAGGCTGCAAGGGATCAACAAGGACGCAATGACAATGAAAGTGGTACACCTGACCTCAGCCCATCCGCGCTTTGATACCCGCATCTATCACAAGCAGTGCCGCTCCCTGGCGGCCGATGGCTACCCGGTCACCCTGGTGGTGGCCGACGGCGAAGGCGACGAGCAGCGCGATGGGGTAACCATCATCGACGTCGGTCGTCTGCCTGGCCGTCTCAACCGCGTGCTGAAGACCACGAACCGGGTCTTTGAGCAGGCCAGGCGGTTGGATGCCGACATCTATCATCTCCACGACCCCGAGCTGATGCCCGTAGGCCGCCGTTTGAAGCGGCTGGGCAAACAGGTGATCTACGACGCCCACGAAGACCTGCCGCGCCAGATGTTGGCCAAGCACTATCTGGGCAAGTTTTCACGCCAGGTACTGTCGCGCGGCGTCGATGCCTACCAGCGCCGCGTTTGTCGCCATTTCGACGCCGTGGTGGCGGCGACGCCGTATATCCGCGACCGCTTCAGTGAGTTCCATCCGCAGGTCGTGGACGTCAACAACTTCCCCATGCTGGGTGAGCTCGACGGTGCGCCCGATGCGCGCATGACGGCTGCCGTGGGTGAGTCGCCGGCAGTCTGCTATGTCGGCGGCATTGCTGACATTCGCGGCATACGCGAAATCGTACGAGCCATGGAGAACGTCGGTCAGGACTGCCGGCTGCAGCTCGCCGGCGACTTCAACCAGCTCTCCCTCGAGCAGGAAGTGATGACCTATGCCGGCTGGGCGCGGGTCGAGGCCCACGGCTATCTCGACCGTAACGGCGTGCGTCAGGTGATGGCCAGTTCCATTGCCGGCCTCGTCACGCTGCACCCGATCATCAACTACCTCGATGCCTTGCCGGTGAAGATGTTCGAGTACATGAGCGCCGGCCTCCCGGTGATCGCTTCGGACTTTCCCCTGTGGCGCGAGATCGTCGAGGGCAGCGACTGTGGAATCTGTGTCGATCCTCTCGATCCTGCGGCCATTGCCGGTGCCATCGATTTCATTGTCACTCATCCCGAGCGCGCCCGGGAGATGGGGCGTAACGGCCAGCGGGCCGTGGTCGAGCGTTACAACTGGCAGCAGGAGGAGCGCAAGCTGCTGGCTACTTATCGCACCCTGCGTCGCTGATCGAGGAAGGCATGAAACACGTCTGGATACTGAATCACTACGCCAAGCATCCCGATGCGGCCGGCGGAGCCCGCCATTACCAGCTGGCTCGACATCTGCCGGCCCACGGTTGGCACGCCACCCTGATCGCGTCGAGCGTCGATCACCCCAGCGGTGAGCAGCGGCTCGAGCAGGGCGAGGGGTGGCGACAGGAGGTGTGCGATGACGTGCGCTTTCTCTGGCTACGCACCTCAAGCTACCGCGGTAACGGCGGGGGGCGAATGAAGAACATGCTGGAGTATGCCTGGCAGGCGATACGTCCGTCGCGCCTGGCCGGGCTGGAGCGCCCCGATCTGATCATCGGTTCCAGCGTCCACCCGTTCGCGGCATTGGCAGGATGGTGGCTGGCACGTCGCCATCGCGTGCCCTTCGTGTTCGAAGTGCGTGACCTCTGGCCCCAGACCTTGATCGACATGGGACGGCTGCGAGAGGGCGCCGTCGTGACCCGAGCGTTACGGGCACTGGAGATCTTTCTTTATCGCCGGGCGCGGCGCGTGTTGACCCTGCTGCCTCGAGCGGTGGACTACATCGCCCCGCTGGGTGTTCCCGAGGCGCGGGTCGAGTGGCTTTCCAACGGAGTCGATCTGGCCGAGTTTCCCGACCCCGGACCACCGCCGTCGAGGCCGCGCGGCATGCCCTTGACGCTGATGTACTTCGGCAGTCATGGGGAGGCCAACGGTCTTTCCGACCTGCTGGAGGCTATGGCGATCGTCAGGCGCGACGCCGGCGACGGGCCGGTTCCGGTTCAGCTGCGTCTGATCGGCGACGGTCCCGCGAAGGATTCTCTTGAACGGCAAGCCGGCACTCTCGGCCTCGATGGGCGCTGGGTACGCTTCGAGCCCCCGGTACCCAAGCGCGAGATACCGGCGCTGGCACGCGAGGCCGACGCCTTCGTCATCACCGTACGAGACCTGCCCGAGCTTTATCGCTTCGGTATCAGCATGAACAAGCTGTTCGATTACATGGCCGCCTCGCGCCCTGTGATCATCGCCTCGGCGGCAGTGAACGACCCGGTTGCCGAGGCCGGTGCCGGCATCACGGTGGCACCCGAAGACCCGCTGCTTCTCGCCGAAGGGATCAAACGGTTGGTGGCGCTATCGCCCGAGGAACGCGCCCGCATGGGGCGGTCGGGACGGGCGCACATGGAAGCCGTCTACGACTACCGGATTCTGGCCGGACGCCTGGCCGGCATCATGAATGACGTCATGGAAGAGAAACGATGAAACGACTGTTCGATATCGTGGCCGCTCTGCTGGCCTTGGTCCTGCTTGCGCCGCTGATGCTCGTGGTGGCCTTGCTCATACGGCTGAAACTGGGTTCTCCGGTTCTCTTTCGCCAGACCCGCCCCGGCCGGCACGGACAACCCTTCGAGATGATCAAGTTCCGCACCATGCTCGATGCCGTCGATCGCGTCGGCAACCCGCTCCCCGATGCGGCGCGGCTGACCCCGCTGGGCCAGCGGTTGCGCGCCAGCAGCCTCGATGAACTTCCCGAGCTGTGGAACGTGCTCAAGGGCGACATGAGTCTGGTCGGCCCACGTCCCTTGTTGATGGAGTACCTGCCGCTCTATTCCCCGCGTCAGGCCCGCCGTCATGAGGTGCGCCCCGGGGTGACCGGCTGGGCCCAGGTGAACGGCCGCAACGCGCTCTCCTGGGAACAGAAATTCGAACTGGACGTGTGGTACGTCGACAACCGCTCGCTGTGGCTCGACATGCGAATTGTGCTGCTCACCGTCAAGAAGGTGCTGGTACGCGAAGGCATCGCTCACGACGGGGACGTCGCCATGCCGCGCTTTCGTGGAGGTCATCATGAGTAATCGCGGACGCCTTGCCATTCTCGGTGCCAGCGGTCACGGCAAGGTGGTGGCGGACATCGCCATCCATGCCGGCTGGCAGGACATTACCTTTTACGACGATGTGTGGCCGCGCAAGACCCGTCTCGAGCATTGGGACGTCAGGGGTACCTTGGCCATGCTGCTGCACGATCTGCCGCACTTCGACGGGGTGGTCGTGGCGATTGGCCACAACGGCATACGCGAAGCCAAGCTCGATGCGCTGCTGAATCATGGTGCCCGGGTGGTCTCGCTGGTTCACCCGCGAGCGACGGTCAGCCCCCTCGCACAGCTCGGGGCAGGTAGCGTGGTCATGGCCGGTGCGGTGGTCAACGCCTTTGCCGAGCTGGGAATGGGCACGATCATCAACTCGGCCGCCACCGTGGATCACGACTGTCGTCTGGAGGCCTGTGTCCATGTCGCTCCGGGGGCCAACGGGGCGGGCGTTGTGGAAATTCGCCGCACCAGTTGTATAGGGGCTGGCGCCGTG
>NZ_JBYCKL010000081.1:0-38953 GCF_057473365.1 Halomonas sp. TH-94 | reverse complement strand
GTTTCTCGGCATCGATTTCATGAAGCTGGGTTTCGAAACCTGGCGCGACGGTCTGGCCCTGGACGGGCTGGCCGGAGACCGGCTGTGGCACTGGCCACTGTTCGTGCTGGTTGGCATCGTCGCTACCGTGGTGATGCAGTCGAGCCACGCGACCCTGTTGCTCACCTTGGCCGCTCTCGCCTCGGGCCAACTGCCCTACCTGCCGGCGCTTGCCATCGCCATCGGCGCCAATGTCGGCACCACGGTCACCGCCGTACTCGGCGCGCTTTCCTCCGGTGTTGCGGCGCGCCGCCTGGCCGGGGCACATGTGATCTTCAATCTGGCAACCGCTGCAGTTGCCTTGGCGCTGTTGGTACCGCTGGCCTGGCTGGTGGATGTCATTGCCGAACTGGTGGGAATGACGGCGACAGCCTGGCCGCTCAAGCTGGCCCTGTTCCACACTCTATTCAACTTGCTGGGCATCGTGTTGATGCTGCCATGGATCCCGCAACTGGCCAATCTGCTCGAACGCCGCTTTACCGAGCCCGCCCGGCTGCCGCACTCGCAGGCACGCTATCTTGACAGCGCCGCCCTCAATCATGCGGATACTGCCGTTGCCGCCATGGAGCAGGAGTGCCGACGCCTCGATCGGCGGGCTTATCACCTGCTATGCAGCGCCATTCTTCTTCCCAG
Source organism: Halomonas sp. TH-94 (assembly GCF_057473365.1). Taxonomy (NCBI): domain Bacteria; kingdom Pseudomonadati; phylum Pseudomonadota; class Gammaproteobacteria; order Oceanospirillales; family Halomonadaceae; genus Halomonas; species Halomonas sp. TH-94. Next base: position 38,281 of record NZ_JBYCKL010000081.1, on the reverse strand, counting down.
TGCCGATGTGATAGGCCATCCACCGACGCGGCAAGCCGTATCGGCCCGCATCGACCCTGATGTCTGGCCACCGGTCGATGCCCGCTACCGGGAGCGTATCAAGCCGTTGCTAGCCGAGATCCTGGAGTTTCAGGCTGGCCTCGACGTGCCGCTGACCGAGGCCCAGCAAGAGCGACTGGATACGCTGCAGGCACGTTCGCTGCGCATGGTGGAAGCGGTGCGCTTCGGTGAGGTACTGCAGCGCAGTCTGCTGCGCCATGCCGCGCAGGCGAGTCCACTGCGTGAAGCCCACGACGACCTGCGTCTGGCCATCGCCACCGGCCTCAACCGACTGGCCGATGACAAAGCGGACGCGGCAATCGCCGCCCCCATCGAGGAGGTTCGTCGTCACTGGCAGCACGAACTGGCCACGCGGCTGCGCGAGCACCGCCTCGATCCATGGCTTGCTTCGTCGCTGATGAACGACCTGCATCAGGCCAGCCGAATGATGGACGTACTTGGAGAAATGGCCAACACCAGATAATGGGCGGAAAGCCACACACTTTTAGCGGCTCTCGTGCGAGATTCCAGCCAACGCACCGTCATTCGATTTCGACTTTCGTCGAAGAAAGCGAAAGTAATCCATTGTTTTTAAAATAACTTAATATGTATGGCGCAGCGTTTGCTTATACTCGTTGCGTCAGACGTATTTTATAAGAGCGCACCCAGGTGCGTTCCCATAACGACAAAGGCAAATCGGAGTACTTCCATGCGCTATACCGCCTCCAAACTGATCGCCACCTCCGTTCTCGGTGCGGCCCTGATCGCCACTGGCGCCCAGGCCGAAGACCGCAGCGACTGGCCCCGCAGCCTGACCGTGGGAACTGCCAGCCAAGGCGGCACCTACTACATCTACGGCTCCGGCTGGGCCAACATGGTTGGCGATGCCCTTGGCGTCTCCTTCGGTGCCGAAGTGACCGGTGGTCCCGTCCAGAACGCCACCCTGGTTCAGATGGGCGAGCACGATTTCGGCATGGTGACCATGGGTCCGGCCTACGAGGCATGGACCGGCAACAGTGAGCTTGCCCCGGGCGTGGAGCATACCGACATTCGTGCGGTGTTCCCGATGTACCAGACCACCCTGCAGATCATTGCCCTGTCCGGCTCCGGCATCAGCTCCGTTTCCGATCTGGACGGCAAGACCGTGGGCGTCGGCCCGGCGGGCGGCACTTCCGACATGTACTATCCCCAGCTGTTCGAAAAGCTCGGTCTCGATGTCAGCACCCGTAACGGTGGTGCCGCCGACCAGGCGGGTCAGCTTCAGGATGGCTTGATCGATGCCTTTGCCTTCGCTGCCGGCGTGCCGATCTCTGCCTTCAACCAGCTCGAAGCACAGGCCAACGTGAACATCTTCTCCTTCACCGAAGAAGAGATGGGACAGTTCCTGGAAGACTTCCCCGAGCTGAGCCCGGCCAGCATCCCGGCCTCTGTCTACAACAGCCTGGATGAAGACCTGACCGCCGTTTCCATCTGGAACTTCGCCATCACGCACAAGGACATGCCGGAGTCGCTGGTCTATGAAGTGACCAAGACCGTGATGGAAAACAACGACCGCATGGTTCAGATCCACGGTGCCGCCATCGAGACGCAGGCCGAGAACTTCGAGTTCAACACCTTCCTGCCCTGGCACCCGGGTGCCGTACGCTGGTTCGAAGAGAACGGCTACGAGATCCCGGAGGATCTGCGCGGCTGATTGAGACGCGCATCGACGCCGGCCTTCGGGCCGGCGTCAACGCCTTGCGCCACCGCAGGCAACCGTAACCCTCAGAGCATCCCGGCATGACCCACGAAATCCAACCCGAACAAGCCGCCTCGAAGATCGGCACCGAAGGCGTTTCTGACATCCCCATCGCCCACAATGAGCGCGTGCTCTCCGGTCTGCTCGGCCAGACGGTGTTTGCCGCCTGCGTCCTGTTCACGGCCATGCACCTTTATGCGCTCAACGTCTCGCCAATCGAGACCTGGGCCTTTCGGATCATTCACGTCGCTGGCGGCCTCGCAGTAGGCTTCGCCATCACCGCGGCCATGACCCTGGATCGCAGCCCCGGCGATCTGCGCATACGCCGCATCGAGTGGTTCGCACTGATTCCTGCCGTCGCCGCTATCGCCTATGCCACCGTCACCATCCTTTATGCCTGGTTCGTACGCGAGACGCAGGGTACGCCGCCGGCTGCCTGGGTCCTGGTACATATGAGCTGGGCGCTGGCTATCGCGACGGCCATCGCCATGATCAGCAGTTGGGTATGGCGCAGCTCCAGCCGCTCCATTCACTGGGCCGACGCGGTATTGATCGTCGCCTCGATCATCGTGGCCGCCTACCTGCTGTTCGTGCTGCAGCGCTGGCGCATGGCCGCAGGCACTCCCTTTGCCGGCCAGACGGAGTTCATCGTTTCCGCGGTGGGTGTGGCCTTGATCATGGAGCTTACCCGTCGCGTGGCCGGTCTGGCACTGATCGCCATCACCGCCGTGTTTCTGGTCTACGCATTCGCCGGCCCCTACCTGCCCGGCCTGCTGGAACACCGTGGCTACTCGGCGTCGCGCTTCTTTACCTATCTCTATACCGACAACGGTATTCTCGGTGCGACGACGGCTGTCTCGTCTACCTACATCATTCTGTTCATCACCTTTGCCGCCTTCCTCCAGGCGTCGCGCGTGGGTGACTACTTCGTCAACTTCGCTTTCGCTGCTGCCGGCCGCACGCGTGGCGGCCCGGCCAAGGTGGCAGTGTTCGCCTCCGGCCTGATGGGCATGATCAACGGCACTTCGGCAGGCAACGTGGTGGCCACCGGCTCACTGACCATTCCGCTGATGAAGAAAGTGGGCTACCACCCACGCAGCGCCGGCGGCATCGAAGCGGCTGCTTCCACTGGTGGCCAGATCGTGCCGCCGATCATGGGTGCCGGCGCTTTCATCATGGCCGAGGTCACCGGTATCCCCTATACCGAGATCGCCATTGCCGCATTGATCCCCGCGGCCCTGTACTTCCTCTCCATCTACCTGATGGTGGACCTGGAAGCCCGCCGCGGCGGCATGCAAGGTCTGCCCCGGGACCAGTTGCCGGTGTTCCGCCAGATGGTCAAGCAGGTCTATCTGTTCCTGCCCATCATCATCCTGGTCGGCACTCTGTTCATGGGTTACTCGGTGATTCGCGCCGGCACGCTGGCGATGATCAGTGCGGCAGTGGTTTCCTGGTTCACGCCCCACTGGATGGGCCCCAAGGCACTGCTCAACGCCCTCGCGCTGGGTGCGCGCATGGCCATTCCGCTGATTGCGGTGTGTGCCTGTGCCGGCATCATCGTGGGCGTCATTGCACTGACCGGCGTCGGCGCCCGTTTCGCTTCCATGCTATTGGGTATCGCCGACGCCAGCCATCTGCTGGCCCTGTTCTTCGCCATGTGTATTTCGATTCTGCTCGGCATGGGCATGCCGACGACGGCGGCTTATGCCGTGGCCGCCTCGGTGGTCGCGCCGGGTCTGCAGCAGATCGGCATACCACCGCTGGTGGCGCACTTCTTCGTGTTCTACTACGCCGTACTGTCGGCGATCACGCCCCCGGTGGCACTGGCAGGCTATGCGGCTGCGGCCATTGCCAATACCGATCCGCTGAAGACGGCCATGACCTCCTTCAAGTTCGGCCTGGCAGCGTTCATCGTCCCCTTCATGTTCTTCTACAGCCCGGAGCTGTTGATGCAAGGCAGTTGGGGCGGGATCCTGCGAGTGGTCATCACCGCTAGTGTGGGTATCTACCTGCTGGCCGCATCCGTACAGGGCTGGTTCCTGAACGGTGGCGTCAACTTCGTACAGCGCATCATGCTGCTTGCTGCCGCGCTGTCGATGATTGCCGGCGGCTGGATGACCGATTTGATCGGCATCGGTATCGGCGGGCTGGTGTTCGTCTGGCAGGCAGCGGCTCTCAAGGCCAAGCCCACCATCTCGGGCTGAACCACGCACTGCAACGTTCGGCAATTGCCACGAACTGGGCCCCACCTATGGTGGGGCCCAGTCGTTAAAAGGGTAGAATTGCATTGCCAGGGGTTAGATGACACCACAGGCCATGCGGCCACCGCCACCGCCCAGCTCTGGCTCGTCGGAGTAGGTATCGCCGCCTTCGTGAACCATCAGGCTACGCCCCTGTACGTCCTCGACTGTCAGGCGCGGCGCCAATACCGGCAGGTTCGCCTCACCATCCTCGTTGACGATCAGCACCGGAAGGTCGCCCAAATGTCCCTCACCATAGGGGCCCTGATGGCTGTCGGCCTCCTCTGGGTCGTAATGACCGCCCGCTTCCCCGGCGGCCTCCATTTCGCCATCTTCGTTCTCACCCGGTTCGCAGCTGGGATTTTCATGCACGTGAAAGCCGTAGACGCCGGGCGGCATCTCGTGCAGGTCGGGGGTGAGCAGTAAGCCGTGATCGGTGTCCTCGAGGGTGATGGTACCGATGGAATCCTCGATCCCCTCGGTACTCACCCAATTCAGCTCGACCTCATGAGATTCCTGGGCCAGGGCTTGACCCACGCCCGCAGCGAGCAGCAGGGAGGCAACGGCAACTCCCGAAAGGTTGGCATGGCGCATCTAGCGACCTCCTATTCCTGATTCCGTGGACATGCAGAATCAGGCTAGTCGTAGATCGACCACAGCGCCAAAGCGAAGATCAGTTCAGATTGTCGAGTATGCGCAGGCAGGGCCCCGCCTGGTTGAGAGTATAAAAATGCAGGCCGGGCGCACCGTCATCGAGCAGGCGCTGGCATAAGCGCGACACTACCTCGGTCCCGAAAGCCGCAATGGCCTCGCTGTCGTCGCCATAAGCCTCGAGCTGCTTGCGGATCCAGCGCGGGATCTCGGCACCGCAGGCATCGGAGAAGCGAGCCAGCTTGGTGTAGTTGGTGATCGGCATGATTCCCGGAATGATCGGCGCATCGACGCCAAGGGCACGAGCTCGCTCGACGAAGTGGAAGTAGGCGTCCGCGGAGAAAAAATACTGGCTGATGGCCAGATTGGCCCCGGCCTTCATCTTGCGCGCGAAATTCTCCAGGTCGCGCTCGAAGCTGGGCGCCTGGGGGTGGGATTCAGGATAAGCTGCGACGGCGATTTCGAAGTGATCGCCGGTCTCTTCACGAATGAACTCCACCAGCTCATTGGCATAGCGCAGCTCACCGATACCGCCCATGCCCGAGGGCAGATCGCCGCGCAGGGCCACCAGGCTGTCGATACCCTCTTCACGATACTGGGCGAGGAGGTCGCGCAGCTGAGCTTTTTCACTGCCAATGCAGGAAAGGTGAGGCGCGGTTGAGATACCCGCTTCACGTACACGCCTCACCGTGCTCAGGGTGCGCTCCTGGGTCGAGCCACCGGCACCGTAGGTCACCGAGAAGAAGCGCGGGTTCCGCTCAGCCAGCGCATCACGCACCGCCGACAGTTTCTCTCGTCCCACCTCGGTATTGGGGGGGAAGAACTCGAAACTGATGCCCAGCGGATACGACGTTTTCATGAAAGCTCTCTCTCTTTTTGCCGGTGCCTCTAGCACCTCGCTTTTTACCCTGGCGCAACCGCTCATGGCGTGACTTGCGGTTGAACGAACCTGCATTCTGCCGCCCTGCCTGCCACCTGACCAATGAAAACTTCCCCGCTACGACATGAGCTGAGGTCATATTGAAGCCGTTCTTTAGAACCTTTTGCTTCGATTGCGCTCGGCAGAGTCGGCACAACGGCTGACCCACAGAAGCGCTGAGGGTCAATCATGCGAGGCTGACAGCTTTCACGTTGCCAGGCATCATATCGGCTTTAGACGATGGAATGTCTGGCATGATCGACCCTAATGTTTTGATGGCCCCCCTCTGGACGCTATTGGCTTTTGTTGGCCTGGGCTGGCTGGCTGCCCGTCGGCTGGCCATCGACCCACGCCCCATCGCCACGCTGCTGATTTACCTGATCGCTCCGGTCACCTTCTTTCGCGGCCTGCTGCTGGGCGGCCCCACGCCCCACTATCTGCTGCTGACCCTGGCGCTGTTCCTGCTGGCAAGCCTGGTCGCCGCCGCCATCAACCCGCTGGCCAAGCGCTTCCTCTCGCCGCAGGAGGGTGCGGTGCTCGCCTTCTCCTCCGGCACCGGCAACACCGGCTATTTCGGCCTACCCATCGCCATGATCCTGCTCCCACCGGAAGGCGTGACGCTGTACCTGTTCTGCCTGCTCGGCGTGACGCTCTACGAGTTCACGGTGGGCTTCTACCTCAGCGCCCGCGGCCAGTTCTCGGTGCGCCAGAGCCTGATCAAGATCGTACGTCTACCACTGATCTACGCCTTTCTCGCTGCGCTGCTGGTAAGCGGGCTCGGCTTGACGCTGCCGGCCACGCTGATGGACAGCCTGGCTGTGTTTCCCTCCACCTACACCCTGCTCGGCATGATGATCATCGGCATGACCTTGGGCAGAGTCGCCATCCGCGAAATCGATATGCGCTTCATGGCCGGCTGCGTGGCGATCCGCTACCTGCTGTGGCCCTGGCTGATGCTGGCGGTGGTGCTGCTACTTCAGACGCTGATGGCGCTGCCCCACGAGCTGGCCCTAGCCCTGCTGTTGCTGGGTGTGGTGCCGATGGCGGCCAACGTAGTGGTGGTCGCCATGGAGCTCGGCATCAAGCCGGAAAAGGGCGCCCTGGCGGTGCTGGCCACCACGCTGGCCGCCCCGCTGCTGATCCCGCTCTACTTGCCGCTACTGATGCGCCTGGCCGGCCTGTAGAACGATTGGCCTTGAAGCCCGGCCCGGTAGAGCTAGCCTGAAGCAAGACACCTTCTGGAAGGAGGCCATCATGCATCGTCATGCATATTGGGCGCTCGTCATCGTCATGCTGCTGTTCTTTGCCCCCGCCCAGGCCCACCACGGCTGGGTCGGCGGCGAGACCATCGAGATCGAAGGCACCATCACTCAGGTGCGGCTGGGCAACCCCCACGGCGAAGTGCAGCTCGACGTGGATGGTGAAACGTGGACGGTCGAGGTCGGCCAGCCCTGGCGCAACGAACGCGCCGGATTGGAAGAGGGCGACCTCGCCGAAGGCGTGGAGCTGCGAGTCTCGGGCGAACATGCCCGTGAACGAGTACTCAAGGCCGAGCAGCTGTGGATCGGCGACGAGCACTATGTGCTCTATCCCGGACGAATCTAACTCGGCGACGTGGAAGCCCTGCTGACATCGCTCGCCGATACTGCTCTGGCCGAATGGGTACGACTCTCACGCTGGGGCTATGCGGCGATCAACGCCCTGCACGTGCTGGGCATCGCCCTGCTGATCGGCGCCATCGTCGCCCTCGACCTGCGTCTGCTGGGTTGGCGCAAGCGCTTGCCGCTGCATGAGCTGGGCCGGCTGCTGCAGCCGGTGGCGATCGCGGGGCTCCTGCTGGCAATGGTCACCGGGGCGCTGCTGTTTCTCGCCGACCCCAGCGGCTATGCCACCATGTCGCTGTTCGTGCTCAAGCTGGCGCTGATCGCCCTGGCCATCGCCAATGCCCTGCTGCTCAACCTGGGGCCGGGGCTGGCACAGGCCACGCCCCGGCGGCTGCGCGTGGCCGGCATTCTGTCGCTGCTGTTATGGCCGGCCGTGCTGTTGGCGGGCCGCATGCTTGCCTTCGTCGACGGCTGACAAAGGGAAGCGCCGCCCACAGGCGGCGCTCCGTTTGCATTGCCTCTGTTGGCTCGCGATACGTCTCAATAGCGATAGGCGTCCGGCTTGTACGGCCCCGCCACCGGCACGCCGGTGTATTCGGCCTGCTGTTCCGTCATGCGGGTGAGCACCCCGCCGAACCCCTCGACCATATAGCGTGCCACCTCCTCGTCGAGATGGCGCGGCAGCACGGTCACCGCCAGCCCGCCCTCTTTTTCCGCTGACGGCAATTCGGCGAAGCGCTGCTGATAGAGATGGATCTGCGCCAGCACCTGGTTGGCGAAGGAGCCGTCCATGATCCGCGAGGGGTGGCCGGTGGCATTGCCCAAGTTGACCAGACGACCCTCGGAGAGCAGCAGCAGGTAGTCGCTGCTGGTGGGGTCGTAGTGGCCCGGCTTGCTGTCGCGATAGACCTTGTGCACCTGCGGCTTGACCTCTTCCCAGTGCCAGTGGCGTCGCATGTAGGCGGTGTCGATCTCGTTGTCGAAGTGGCCGATGTTGCACACCACCGCCCCCGCCTTGAGCGCCTCGAGCATGGCGGAGTCACAGGCCTCGATATTCCCCGTGCAGGTCACCACCAGGTCGATACGCGAGAGCAGCGCACGGTCGACGCTCTCCTTGCCGCGATTGACGCCATCGAGATAGGGCGAGACCACTTCATACCCGTCCATGCAGGCCTGCATGGCGCAGATCGGATCGATCTCGGCCACCTTGACGATCATGCCCTCCTGGCGCAGCGAAGCCGCCGAGCCCTTGCCCACGTCACCGTAGCCCACCACCAGTGCCTGCTTGCCCGCCAGCAGGTGGTCGAGGCCGCGCTTGATGGCATCGTTGAGCGAGTGGCGGCAACCATACTTGTTGTCGTTCTTCGACTTGGTCACGGCATCGTTGACGTTGATTGCCGGCACCCTGAGCGTCCTATCGCGCAGCATCTCCTGCAGGCGATGCACGCCGGTGGTGGTCTCTTCGGAGATGCCATGAACGGCGTCGAGCAGCTCGGGACGCTTGTCGTGCAGCAGCGCCGTGAGATCGCCGCCGTCATCCAGCACCATGTTGGGGGTCCAGCCGTCGGGGCCTTCCACTGTCTGCTCGATGCACCACCAGAACTCTTCCTCGGTCTCGCCCTTCCAGGCGAACACCGGTATGCCGGCAGCGGCGATGGCCGCAGCGGCGTGATCCTGGGTCGAGAAGATGTTGCACGACGACCAGCGCACCGAGGCTCCCAGATCGATCAGGGTCTCGATCAGCACCGCCGTCTGAATGGTCATGTGAATACAGCCGGCGATCCGGGCGCCGGCCAGCGGCTGCTCGTCGTGGTATTTAGCGCGGATCTTCATCAGCGCCGGCATCTCGGTTTCGGCGATGCGAATCTCGCGTCGCCCCCAGTCGGCCAGCGAAATATCGGCGACCTTGAAGTCCTGCGCGGTCGGGGCGGAAACGGCGGGCTGGTTCATGCGTCACCTCTCTCGAGCGGAAAACGGTGCCCCTCACTATAGGCAGGGAATGCAGGCACCGACAATCAACGCTCGACACTCCTCTCAATTATCTACTCCTTCGAACAGCACCCGATGCGCTGAACGGTGGGGGTCGGCAATCCGCTGGGCCAAAGCCGGTTGGCGACCGTCACGGCACCGCCCCCCACCGGGGGATCAGAACTGCAGCCCCAGCGCAAAGCCGCCAAGCATGTAGCAGAAGGCGGTGATCAACACGATCCCGATGATGTTGAGTACGACCCCGCCACGCGCCATCTGGGCGATGCTGACCGCTCCGGTGCCGAAGACGATGGCGTTGGGCGGCGTGCCGACCGGTAGCATGAAGGCGCAGGTCGCGGCGAAGGCCGCCGGGATGAGCAGCGTCATCGAGTCGGCGCCGATACCCACCGCCACGCCACCGAGCACGGGAATGAAGGTCGCGGCCGTCGCCGTGTTGCTGGTCACCTCGGTCAGGAACAGGATGATCGTGGCCACGGCGGCGACCAACAGGACGATCGGCAGCATGCCGAGTCCCGTGACCTGCTGGCCGAACCAGTTGTCGAGACCGGTCCCCGCGACCGCGCCGGCAAGGCTCAGGCCGCCGCCGAACAGCAGCAGTACGCCCCAGGGCAGGCCGTCCTCGGCATCCTGCCAGTTCAGCACCATCTCGCTGCGCCCCCTCGCAGGCAGAATGAACAGCGCAATGCCGGCAGCGATCGCGATGGCGGTGTCATCGAGATACCCCAGCGGCCCCAGCCACTGACCCACTCCCGGAATATTGCCGAGCACGCCGGGCACGACCCACAGGAACGCCGCCGAGCCGAAGACGAGCAAGACCATCTTCTCGCCCTGGCTGAGCGCGCCGAGCTTTCGGATCTCGCCGTCGATCATCTCCTTGCCGCCGGGAATCTCCGCAACCTTGAACGGGTAGAGCACCCGAGTCATCAGGACCCAGCCCACCAGGATGAAGGTGAAGGCCAGCGGTACGCCGAGCATCATCCACTCGAGAAAGCCGATGTTGCGGCCCAGTTCGTCGGCGGCATAGCCGGCAACGATGGCATTCGGCGGGCTGCCGAGCAAGGTGCCGAGGCCGCCCATGCTTGCCGACCAGGCGATGGCGAGAAGCAGGCAGAGACCGAAGCGTTTGATGTTGTCGTCATGGATGAAGTCGACGTGACCGGCCCGGTGGTGATCGTGGCCGGCGGTGGCCGTCTCGGTGGATTCCCCGCTGCGTTCCGCGACCAGGGCCAGCACGGAGAGCCCGATCGGCAGCATCATCAGCGTCGTCGCGGTGTTGGAGACCCACATCGACAGAAACCCCGTGGCGAGCATCATGCCGAGCACGATCCGGTGCGGCGAGACCCCGACCCGGGCCAGGGTCAAGAGCGCGATACGCCGGTGGAGGTTCCACTTCTCCATGGCGATGGCGATCAGGAAGCCGCCGAGAAAAAGAAATACGATGGGACTGGCGTAGGGCGCCGTGGCCTGGGCGACGGACCGCTCCGTCAGCATCGGAATCAGCACGATCGGCAGCAGGGCGGTGGCCGAGAGAGGGATCGCCTCCGTCATCCACCACACCGCCATCAGGGTGCCGATCGTCGCCACCCAGCGTGCATCCGGCGACAACCCTTCGGCCTGACCCATGGCGAGCCACACGATCAGCGCCACGAGCAGCCCGAAGGCGCGCAGTCCCCATATCAGCTTGGCGGATCGTCCGCCACTCCCCTCTCCTCCTGACACTTGCTCGCCCGGTACCTGCGGGTGAGGTTGATTGCTCATTGATCCGTCCTCCCCTATGTTCCTTCATTGCTGTTCCAGCGTTTCAAGGATCGGCGGCTGATGCCGGGCAGCCGCATGATTGCTCCGGCATCAGCAGCCCGCTGGCAGTCGTCCTAGCGCTTCTTCTGCGGCGGCAAGTCGGTACAGACCCCCTCGAACAGTTCAGCGGCCATGCCCACCGATTCGCCCAGGGTCGGATGGGGATGGATGGTCTTGCCGATGTCGACCGGGTCGCAGCCCATCTCGATGGCCAGGCACAGCTCGCTGATCAGGTCCCCGGCCTGGGTGCCGACGATGGCTCCACCGATGATGCGATGGGTCTCCTCGTCGAAGATCAACTTGGTGAAACCTTCGTCGCGGCCGTTGGCGATGGCCCGACCGGAGGCGGCCCAGGGGAAGATCGCCTTGCCGTACTTGATGCCTTCGGCCTTGCATTCGGCCTCGGTCTTGCCAGCCCAGGCGACTTCCGGGTCGGTGTAGGCCACCGAGGGGATCTGCCGGGCATCGAAGAAGCTCTTGTGCCCGGCAGCGGCCTCCGCCGCGACATGCGCCTCGTGCACCGCCTTGTGGGCCAGCATCGGCTGACCGACGATGTCGCCGATGGCGAAGATGTGACCGACGTTGGTGCGCATCTGCTTGTCGGTGGCGATGAAGCCACGCTCGTCGACCGCCACGCCGGCATTTTCGGCGCCGATCTTGTTGCCGTTGGGGCTGCGCCCCACCGCTTGCAGGATCATGTCGTAGAGCTGCGGCTCGGCGGGGGCGTTGTCGCCCTCGAAGCTGACCTTGAGGCCGTTCTTCTGCGCCTTCACGGCGGTGGTGCGGGTCTTGAGCATCACCCTGTCGAAGCGCGGCGAGTTGACCTTCTCCCACACCTTGACCAGGTCGCGGTCGGCGCCGGCCATCAGCCCCTCGAGCATCTCGACCACGTCGATGCGGGTGCCCAGGCTGGAGTAGACCGTGGCCATCTCCAGGCCGATGATGCCGCCGCCGATGACCAGCATGCGCTTGGGGATAGCGGTCAGTTCCAGCGCACCGGTGGAGTCGACCACCCGGGGATCGTCGGGAATGAAAGGCAGCTTCACCGACTGCGAACCGGCGGCGATGATGCACTTGCCGAACTTCACCACCTGCTTATTGCCGGTCGGCTGCTGGCCGTCGCCGCTGGTCAGGGCAACTTCCAGGTGATGCGGGTCGAGGAAAGTCCCGAACCCACGGACAACCTCGACCTTGCGCGCCTTGGCCATGCCGGCCAGCCCACCGGTGAGCTTGCCGACGACCTTCTCCTTCCAGCCGCGCAGTTTGTCTAGATCGATCTGCGGCTTGCCGAAGGCGATGCCGTGGTCGGCCAGGTCATTGGCCGCGTCGGTGACCGCCGCCACATGCAGCAGCGCCTTGGAGGGTATGCAGCCGACGTTCAGGCAGACCCCGCCGAGGGTGTTATAGCGTTCCACCAGCACGGTCTTCATCCCCAGGTCGGCGGCCCGGAAGGCGGCCGAGTAGCCGCCCGGCCCGGCGCCGAGCACCAGCATCTCGCACTCGATGTCGGCGCCACCAGTATAGGTAGCCGCCGTCGGTGCAGGGGCCGCTGATTGCTCCTGCACATCTTGGGCGGGGGCGGGCGAGACTGCGTGAGCCGCTCCTTCCGCTTCCAGCATCAGGATCGCCGAGCCTTGCGAGACCTTGTCGCCGACCGTCACCAGCACCTCGCTGACCTTGCCGGCCTTGGGCGCAGGCACATCCATCGAGGCCTTGTCGGACTCCACGGTGATCAGCGGGTCCTCGGCACGGATCGTATCGCCGGGCCGCACCAGCACTTCGATCACCGGGACGTCCTTGAAATCGCCGATGTCCGGCACCCGAACCTCTTCCAGGCTGCCTCCGCCATAACCACCGCCCGCATCGGAAGCCGCTGAGCCAACGACGCCCTTTTCATGGACCTCCGGCTGCGGATCGCGGTCCGCCACTCGGGAGCCCGTCTCGGCCGGCTCCAGCATCAGGATGATCGAGCCTTGGGAGACCTTGTCGCCTTCCTTGACCTTGAGTTCTCCGACCGTGCCCGACATCGGGGACGGCACGTCCATGGAGGCCTTGTCGGTCTCCAGGGTGATCAGCGGGGTTTCAATGTCGATGGCATCGCCCGGTTTGACCAGCACCTCGATGATCTCGACGTCCTTGAAATCGCCGATATCGGGCACCTTGACTTCGATTGCATTGGCCATGTCGTCGGCTCCTCACATGATGATGCGCCGCATGTCGGCGAGCAGGTTGGCGAAATGGACGTTGAAACGGGCCGCGGCGGCACCGTCGATCACCCGGTGATCCCAGGAGAGCGACAGCGGCAGCATGAAGCGCCATTCCGACTGCTTTCCGTCCGGCGAGACCTGCTTCCAGTAAGAGCGGCACACGCCCATGATGGCCACTTCGGGGGCGTTGATGATCGGCGTGAAGAACAGCCCACCGATCCCGCCGAGGGAGGAGATGGTGAAACAGCCGCCCTGCATCTGATCGGGCTTGAGCTTGCCGTCCCGGGCCAGTTTGGCCAGCGCCCCCATTTCCTGGGCGATCTCGGCCACGCCTTTCTTGTCCGCATCGCGGATTACCGGCACCACCAGGCCGTTGGGCGTGTCGGCGGCGAAACCGATGTGGTAGTACTGCTTGAGGATCAGGTTGTCGCCTTCCAACGAGGCATTGAACTCGGGGAACTGCTTCAGGGAGGCGACCGCGGCCTTGATCATGAACGCCAGCATGCTGACCTTGATGCCGGCCTTCTCGTTGGCCTTGTTGAACTGCACACGGAAGGCTTCCAGATCGGTGATGTCGGCCTCGTCGTGGTTGGTGACGTGGGGAATCCTCACCCAGTTGCGATGCAGATTGGCGCCGGAGATCTTCTTGATGCGCGACAGCGGCTGGGTCTCCACCGGACCGAACTTGCTGAAGTCCACCTTGGGCCAGGGCAGCAGATCCATGCCCTCCCCGGCGGCCGGAGCACCAGCCGTGGCCACCGTCGGGGCGCCACCCTTGGCGAAGTTCCGGATGTCCTCCTTGGTGACCCGTCCCTTGAGGCCGGTCGGCGGCACGCGGGTCAGGTCCACCTCCAGTTCGCGGGCCAGATGGCGTGCAGAGGGGCTGGCGTGAACCCTGCTGAAGTCCGCGTTCGGGCCAGCCGGCGGTGCGGCGCCGGGGGCAGCCGGGGCAGAGGGTGTCGCCGCCGGTGGCAGTGGCTCCCCGCCCTTCCCGGCAGGCGCCGCGGGCTTTTCATCTGCCCCACTCGGGGCGGCCACGCCCGCTTCGCTATCCAGCAGTAGCACCAGGCTGCCCTCGGAGACCGTGTCGCCGAGCTTGACCTTGACCTCCTTGACCGTACCCGCGACAGGCGCCGGTACGTCCATCGAGGCCTTGTCCGATTCCACGGTGATCAGCGGGTCCTCGACCTGGATCGTGTCGCCGGCCTGGACGTGGATTTCGATGATCGGGACATCGCCGTAGTCGCCGATGTCGGGTACCTTGATCTCTTGAATGGCCACTGTTCTTCTCCTTCGGCTCAGCTCTCAGGCGTAGAGGGGATTGGGCTTTTCAGGGTCGATGCCGTATTTGGCGATGGCGTCGCGCACCTTGCCGCTCTTGAGCTTGCCCTCGTCGACCAGGGCCTGCAGCGCGGCCAGGACGACGTAGTGACGATCCACCTCGAAGTGACGGCGCAGGGCCTCGCGGCTGTCGGAGCGGCCGAAACCGTCGGTACCCAACACCTCGTAGCGCCGCGGCACAAAGGGCCGGATCTGTTCGGCGAACATGCGGATATAGTCGGTGGCGGCGATGACCGGCCCTTCGCTGCCTTCCAGGCACTGCTCGACATAGCTCTGGCGCGGCTTCTTCCCGGGATGCAGCCGGTTCCAGCGCTTGACCGCGTGGCCGTCGCGGGCCAGCTCGTTGAAGCTCGGGCAGCTCCAGACGTCGGCCGCCACGCCCCAGTCGTCGCGCAGCAGGTCCACCGCGGCAATCACCTCGTTGAGGATGCTGCCACAGCCCAGCAGCTGTACCCGCGGACTCTTGGCCTTGCCCTTGGCCTTGCTGAATGCGTACATGCCCTTGATGATGCCCGCTTCCGCGCCATCGGGAAGCGCCGGATGACGGTAGTTCTCATTCAGCGTAGTGATGTAGTAGAAGACGTTCTCCTGGTCCTCGTACATGCGCTTGAGTCCGTCGCGCACGATCACCGCCACCTCATAGTGGAAGGTCGGGTCGTAGGCCATGCAGTTGGGAATGAACTGGGCGAACAGCTGACTGTGGCCGTCCTGGTGCTGCAGCCCTTCGCCGTTCAGGGTGGTGCGACCCGAGGTGCCGCCGATCAGGAAGCCCCGCGCCAGCATGTCGCCGGCCGCCCAGGCCAGGTCGCCGACGCGCTGGAAGCCGAACATGGAGTAGTAGACGTAGAACGGGATCATGGTGACCCCGTGGTTGCTGTACGAGGTGGAGGCGGCGATCCACGACGACATGGCGCCGTCCTCGTTGATGCCCTCCTGCAGGATCTGGCCCTTCTGGTCCTCCCGGTAGGGCATGATCTCCTCGGCGTCCATGGGCACGTACTTCTGCCCTTCGGGGGCGTAGATACCGATCTGCCGGAACATGCCCTCCATGCCGAAGGTGCGCGACTCGTCGGCGACGATCGGGGTCAGCCGCGGCCCCAGGGTCTTGTCCCGGGCCAGGGAGACCATGATGCGCACCACGGCCATGGTGGTGGACATGGTGCGCTCACCAGTGTCCGCCAACACCTGCTTGAACATCTCCAGAGGGGGCGCTTCGAGCCGGTCGCCGTTGCGCTGACGCTGGGGCAGGTAGCCGCCCAGCGCCTTGCGCTGCCCATGCAGGAGCTGCATCTCGGCGCTTTCCTCGGGGGGCTTGAAGAACATCGCTTTGGTGACCTGTTCGTCACTCAAGGGCAGGTCGAAGCGCTTCTGGAAGTGGCGGAGGTTGTCCTCACCCAGCTTCTTCTTCTGGTGGGTGATGTTCTGGCCCTCGCCGCCCTCGCCCATGCCGTAGCCCTTGACGGTCTTCATCAGCAGTACCGAGGGCTTGCCCTGGGTGTTGACCGCCGCGTGATAGGCCGCGTAGACCTTCTGCGGGTCATGGCCACCGCGGATCAGCTTGTAGTAGATGTCGTCGTCCGACATGTGGGCGACCATCTCCTTGAGCTCCGGGTACTTGCCGAAGAAGTGCTCGCGGATGTAGCCGCCACCCTTGACC
This sequence comes from Halomonas sp. TH-94, assembly GCF_057473365.1. Lineage (NCBI taxonomy): Bacteria > Pseudomonadati > Pseudomonadota > Gammaproteobacteria > Oceanospirillales > Halomonadaceae > Halomonas > Halomonas sp. TH-94. The sequence goes on along the minus strand of NZ_JBYCKL010000081.1, from coordinate 22,099 downwards.
TTGAAGTTCTGGTACTCGCCGTCGACGCACTCCTCCATGCGCTGGCGCAGCAGCCCCTTGGTGTCCTTGGCCAGCAGTTCGTCCCAGCCCGATCCCCACAGGCACTTGATGACGTTCCAGCCCGCGCCCCGGAAGTTGCCCTCCAGCTCCTGGACGATCTTGCCGTTGCCCCGCACCGGACCGTCCAGGCGCTGCAGGTTGCAGTTGATCACGAAGATCAGGTTGTCCAGCTTCTCGCGGCTGGCCAGGGCGATGGCCCCCTGGGACTGGGGTTCGTCCATCTCGCCGTCGCCCAGAAACGCCCACACCTTGCGCCCCTCGGTGTCGGCCAACCCCCGGTTCTGGAGGTACTTCATGAAGCGGGCCTGATAGATGGCCATGATCGGCCCCAGCCCCATGGAGACGGTGGAGACCTGCCAGAAGTCCGGCATCAGGTAAGGGTGGGGGTAGGAGGAGATTCCCTTGCCGTCCACTTCCAGGCGGAAGTTCTCCAACTGCTCCTCGGAGAGCCGACCCTCTAGGAACGCCCGCGCGTAGATGCCCGGAGCGCAGTGCCCTTGAAAGTAGATGATGTCGCCCCCGTGGCCGTCGCTGGGGGCCTGCCAGAAATGGTTGAAGCCCACCTCGTACATCACCGCCGAGGACTGGTAGCTGGCGATATGCCCGCCGGGTTCGGCGGGCTTCTTGTTGGCGCGCACCACCATGGCCATGGCGTTCCAGCGCAGATAGGCGATCAGCCGCTGCAGCAAGGCTTCGTCGCCGGGCAGCTTGGCCTCCTTGTGGGGAGGTATGGTGTTCACATAGGGCGTACGGGTCGTATCCGGCGCCTCGGCCCCGGTTCGGTAGGCTTCCTCTACCGCTTTGTGCAGCAGGAAGGTGGCCCGCTCGGGGCCCACCCGTTCCACCACCATGTCGACGGCTTCCTGCCACTCCCGGGTTTCCTGGGGATCGAAGTCGTTGTAGTCATCGAAGGCCATGGGTCGTCTCCCTTGATCATTGGCTCGGACTTGTTGTTTCCGATTGCTGTCAGCGATCAGTCTGTGCCTCGACCACGGCGAAGGCGCTCATGTTGGCGATACCCCGCGCGGTGACCGTGCGGTTGAGCACATGCACCGGCTTGGCGGCCCCCAGAAGGATGGGGCCCACGGACACGCCGTTGCCCAGCACCTTGAGGGCGGTAAAGGCGATGTTCGCCGAGTCCAGGTTGGGCATGATCAACAGGTTGGCCTCACCCTCGAGCAGCGAGCCGGGCAGGATGCGACCACGTACGCCCATGGAGAGCGCCGAGTCGGCCTGCATTTCACCGTCCACCACCAGATCCGGGGCGCGTTCCCGTATCAGCGCCAGGGCCTCGCGCATCTTTCCGGCGCTGGCGAAGTCGGAACTACCGAAATTGGAGTGGGAGACCAGGGCGGCCCGGGGCGTGATGCCAAAACGGCGAATCTGCTCCGCGGCCAGCAGAGTGATCTCGGCGATCTGGCTGGCATCGGGGTCGTAGTTGACGAAGGGGTCAGCAATGAACAGCGTGGTCCGCTCGAGGATCAGCAGCTGCAGGGCAGCAGGCGTGCTGACGCCTTCGCGCAGGCCGATGACGTCCAGCACCAGGTCCAGGTGCTCATGGTAGGTGCCTACCGGGCCGGCGATCATGGCATCCACTTCGCCCCTGCGCAGCAGCAGCGAGGCCAGGATGGTAGACCGGCTGCGCACGCGTTTCTCGGCGGCTTCAGGATGGACGCCACGCCGCCCCATCAGTTGGTGGTACTCGCTGGCCAGCTCGGAGTAGTCGGAATAGTCCTGCGCGTCGATCAGCTCGAAATCGACGCCGGGTTTCACCGGCAGGCCCAATTCCTCGATGCGGGCCTCGATGATTGCCCGGCGACCGATCAGCACGGGCTTGGCATAGCGCTGACTGACACAGACCTCCATGGCACGCAGGACGCGCTCGTCCTCGCCCTCGGCATACAGCAAGCGGAGAGGGTTGTGTCGGGCCCGCTCATACACCGGCTCCATCACATTGCCGGAGCGGTAGACCAAGCGTGACAACGAGCGGGCATAGGCCTCCAGGTCCGCGATGGGCCGAGTGGCCACGCCACTCTCCATGGCGGCCTTGGCCACCGCCGGCGGGATGGTATCGATCAGGCGCGGGTCGAAGGGTTTGGGCAGGATGTATTCCGGGCCGAAGGTCAGCGCCTGCCCGCCATAGGCCACCGCCACCGTCTCCGGCACCGTGGTGGTCGCCATGTCGGCGATGGCCTTGACGGTGGCCAGTTTCATCTCCTCGTTGATGGTGGTGGCGCCGCAATCCAGGGCGCCCCGGAAGATGAACGGAAAGCACAGGACGTTGTTGACCTGGTTGGGGTAGTCCGAGCGTCCGGTGGCGATCACCGCATCCGGACGTACCGCCTTGGCCTCCTCCGGCATGATTTCCGGCGTGGGGTTGGCCATGGCCAGGATCAACGGGCGATCGGCCATGGTCGCCACCATTTCCGGCTTGAGAGCGCCCCCGGCCGAGAGACCCAAGAAGACATCGGCTCCATTGACGGCATCGGCCAGGGTGCGGGCCTCGGTCCGGGCCGCATAGCGTGCCTTATAGGGGTCCATGTCCTCGCCACGGTCGGTGTGGACCACGCCTGTACGGTCGCAGACCAGGATGTTCTCCCGACGCACCCCCAGGGACACCGCCAGGTCCAGGCAGGCCAGGGCCGCCGCGCCCGCGCCGTTGCAGACCAGGCGGATGTCGCCGAGCTCCTTGCCCACCACCCGCAGGCCGTTGAGCAGGGCGGCCCCCGAGACAATGGCGGTACCGTGCTGGTCGTCGTGGAAGACCGGGATCTTCATCCGCTCGCGCAGGCGCCGCTCGATCTCGAAGCACTCCGGTGCCTTGATGTCCTCCAGGTTGATGCCGCCGAAGGTGGCCTCGAGGCCGGCGATGATCTCGATCAACTTGTCCGGGTCGCGCTCCTCGATCTCGATGTCGAACACATCCACGTCGGCGAACTTCTTGAACAGCACGGCCTTGCCTTCCATCACCGGCTTGGAGGCCAGGGCACCGATGGCACCCAGCCCCAGCACCGCCGTGCCGTTGCTGACCACGGCCACCAGATTGGCGCGTGCGGTGTATTCAGCCGCCATCAGGGGGTCGCGTTCGATCTCTTCGCAGGCCGCGGCCACACCGGGAGAATAGGCCAGCGACAGATCCCGCTGGCTGGCCATGGGCTTGGTCGCCTGGATCGCCAGCTTGCCGGGGCGGGGAAATCGGTGGTACTGCAAGGCGCTTTCGCGCAAATCGTCTGCCATGTGCTTTTCCTCGCTCGCTTTCGCTCATCGCGGCGATAGAGGAGTCGATGACCGCGTTGCCGATCGCCCTCTCGAACTGCTTGTTGCCAGGCCGGTCACTGGCCACACCACAATTCCCTCTATGCCGCACTCGGCTCGTTATGCCATGCCCATTTGTCATTCTAGGAGCGCGCGTCTCATGGGGCGCAGTCTGCGTTCAGCAACCAATGCGCCTAAATAAGTGAAAGGAAAGGCATTCAATTGCTTAGCGAATCGATATGCGACTTTGGTCGCGATGACAACAGCCCGGGTTTGACTGGAAATGTGCACAATCGGCGAATTCGGCATACGAATTTCCGCACAGTAACGGAAGCGACTGCCTTGCCTACGAATTATCCTCGCGGAAGGGACCGGTAGCGGTAGCGAGCACCCCATGCGTCGTGCGCATTTCCGCACAGGCAGCTTGCGTCTGCCCCTTGTGCCCTCGGCCCTTGTGTTCCCCACCATAGCAACAGGCCCCGCACGGCGATGCCGGCGGGGCCTGTCATTGCGTGCCTAGGGCGAGTACTTACAGACCGGCGGCCTGACGCAGCGCGGTGGCGCGGTCGGTGCGCTCCCAGGGGAAGGCGGTGAAGGTCTCGGTGTGCTCCTGCCCGTTGGTGTCCTTCCAGTGGTAGCTCGTCTCGAAGGGCTCGCGGCCGAAGTGTCCGTAGGACGCGGTCAGCTGATACATGGGGTGAAGCAGATCGAGCATGCGGGTAATGGCAAAGGGCCGCAGATCGAAATGCTCGCGCACCAGCTCGATGATGCGCGCATCGTCGACCTTGCCGGTGCCGAAGGTATTGATCGACACCGAAGTGGGCTCGGCAACACCGATGGCGTAGGACACCTGGATCTCACAGCGGTCGGCAAGCCCGGCCGCCACGATGTTCTTGGCCACGTAGCGTCCGGCGTAGGCAGCGCTGCGGTCGACCTTGGACGGATCCTTGCCGGAGAAGGCGCCACCGCCATGACGCGCCATGCCGCCGTAGGTATCGACGATGATCTTGCGCCCGGTCAGGCCGCAGTCGCCCACCGGCCCACCGATGACGAACTTGCCGGTGGGGTTGATGTGGTACTGGGTCGTGTCGGTGAGCCATTCCGCCGGGATCACCTCCTCGATGATCTCGCGCCTGACCATGCGGCGCAGCTCCTCCTGGTCGATCTCGGGAGCGTGCTGGGTCGAGAGCACCACCGCCTCGACCCCACAGGGCATGCCCGCCGCGTCGTAGCGGAAGGTGACCTGACTCTTGGCGTCAGGGCGCAGCCACGGCAGCAGGCCGTGCTTGCGCAGCTCGGCCTGGCGTTCCACCAGCCGGTGGGCATAGTGAATCGGTGCCGGCATCAAGGTGTCGGTTTCGTTGGTGGCATAGCCGAACATCAGCCCCTGGTCGCCCGCACCCTGGTCTTCCGGCTTGCTGCGATCCACCCCTTGGGCAATGTCCACACTCTGCTTGCCGATCAGGTTGAGCACGCCGCAGGTCTCGCCGTCGAACCCCACTTCCGACGAGGTGTAGCCGATATCGATGATCACCTGACGCACCAGCTCTTCGAGATCGACCCAGGCCGAGGTGGAGATTTCGCCGGCAACGATGGCGACACCGGTCTTGACCAGCGTTTCGCAGGCCACCCGAGCCTGTTTGTCGCGGGCGATGATGGCGTCCAGCACCGCGTCGGAAATCTGATCGGCGATCTTGTCCGGATGTCCCTCGGAGACGGATTCTGAGGTGAACAGGGAGTATTCGCTCATGCGTGTCGACCCTTCTGATGTATCGGCAAAGCGCAGCGGCGCCGTCAAGCCGGAGTGACTGCCCTCTAGTCTGCGTGGCGCCGTCCTCTTGCCCGGCCAGGCACGCAGCGGCGTGGAGCCAGAGTTTACATGGTGCCACCCTGGGTGGCACCCGTCATTTGCTGCCCGGCGGCAAGTCGGCGACAATAGGCGGCCGAATTCGACTGCGCCGCATCCGTGCTGCGGCGCCCAGCCAGAACGCTATCGGCAGGCCCGGCGAGCTGCCGTTGTCTTGCCCCATTCTGCCGCAGGCGAGGAGCTTACCCAAATGCCATCCCGTTTCGAACTGGCCAATGCCATTCGCGCCCTGTCAATGGATGCCGTCCAGAAGGCCAATTCCGGTCATCCCGGCGCCCCGATGGGCATGGCCGACATCGCCGAAGTGCTGTGGAACGACTATATCAAGCACAACCCCAACGACCCGAAATGGCCCGACCGCGACCGCTTCGTGCTCTCCAACGGCCACGGCTCGATGCTGCTCTACTCGCTGCTGCACCTGACCGGCTACGACCTCGATCTCGAGCAGCTGCAGCACTTCCGCCAGCTGCACTCCAAGACCGCCGGCCATCCGGAACTCGGCTACGCACCGGGCGTGGAGACCACTACCGGCCCGCTGGGCCAGGGCCTGGCCAACGCCGTGGGCATGGCTGTCGCCGAGAGGACACTGGCGGCGCAGTTCAATCGCCCCGGTCACACCATCGTCGATCACCAGACCTACTGTTTCGTCGGGGACGGCTGTCTGATGGAGGGCATCTCCCACGAGGTGGGCTCGCTGGCCGGCACCCTGGGGCTGGGCAAGCTCACGGTGTTCTATGACGCCAACGGCATTTCCATCGATGGTGAAATAGAGGGCTGGTTCACCGACGACACCGCCAAGCGCTTCGAGGCGTATGGCTGGCACGTGGTGCCCAATGTCGACGGCCACAATCCTGACGAGATCAAGGCCGCCATCGAGCTGGCACGCAGCCACGAAGAGAAGCCGAGCCTGATCATCTGCAAGACCGTCATCGGCTTCGGCGCACCCAACAAGCAGGGCAAGGAAGAAGCCCATGGCGCTCCGCTGGGCGACGAGGAAGTGGCCGCCGCACGCAAACAGCTCAACTGGCCGCATGCGCCGTTCCACGTACCGGAGCCGATCTACCAGGCCTGGGACGCTCGCGAGCAGGGCAAGGCGCAGCAGGACGATTGGCAGGCTCGTTTTGCCCGCTACCGTGACGAGCACCCGGAGCTCGCCCGTGAGTTCAGCCGCCGCGCCCAGTGCAAGTTGCCCGCCGAGATCACCAGCGAGGCCTTCATCGAAAAGATGCAGCAGAAGGCCGAGACGATTGCCACGCGCAAGGCGTCGCTGTTGTGCCTCAACGAACTCGGCCCGCAGCTGCCCGAACTGCTCGGCGGCAGCGCCGATCTCGCCCCCTCCAACCTGACCTTCTGGAGCGGTGCCAAGCCGATCTCCCGCGAGAACCCGGGCGGCAACTACCTGCACTACGGGGTACGCGAGTTCGGCATGGGCGCAATCATGAACGGCATCGTGCTCCACGGCGGCTTCATCCCCTACGGCGCCACCTTCCTGGTCTTCATGGAGTACATGCGCAACTCGGTGCGCATGGCCGCGCTGATGGGCAAGCGCGCCATCTACGTCTTCACCCACGACTCCATCGGCCTGGGCGAGGACGGCCCCACCCACCAGCCGATCGAGCAGCTGACCAACCTGCGCACCACGCCAAACCTGTGCACCTGGCGCCCCTGCGACGCGGTGGAAACCGCCGCCGCCTGGGACGCCGCGATCAAGCGCAACTCCGGCCCCACCGCGCTGGTGCTGTCGCGTCAGAACCTGCCGCATCAGGAGCGCAACAAGCAGCAGCTGGCCGAGATACAGCGCGGCGCCTACGTGCTCAAGGAGTGCGAAGGTACCCCCGAGCTGATCCTCATTGCTACCGGCTCCGAAATGGCCCTGGCCATGGCGGCCGCCGCCGAGCTGGAGAGCCAGGGCCGCGCGGTGCGTGTGGTCTCGATGCCCTCGGCCTACCGCTTCGACGGTCAGGACGCCGAGTACCGCGAGAAGGTGCTGCCCCGTGCGGTGACCAAGCGCATCGCCATCGAGGCCGGCCACGCCGACTACTGGTACAAGTACGTGGGCCTCGACGGCCGCGTGATCGGCATGACCACCTTCGGCGAGTCCGCCCCCGCGGATGACCTGTTCAAACACTTCGGCTTCACCGTCGAAAACGTGCTCGAACAGGCCAAGGAACTGCTCGCCTGACAGACCTGACAGCCAAGGCACGAAAAAAGGCACGACCTCGCGGTCGTGCCTTTTTTTACTTTGTGTGCCTCGCAACGGATCAGGCTATCGTCACGCTCCTGTCCAGATAAACGTCCTGGATGGCGTGAAGCAGCTCTACCCCTTCGGTCATGGGCTTCTGGAACGCCTTGCGCCCGGAGATGAGCCCCATGCCGCCGGCACGCTTGTTGATCACCGCGGTACGTACCGCCTCACCCATGTCCGAATGCCCCTTGGAGCCGCCACCGGAGTTGATCAGCCCGGCGCGGCCCATGTAACAGCAGGCCACCTGATAACGGGCGAGATCGATGGGGTGGTCGGAAGTCAGCTCACCGTAGACCTTGGCGTGGGTGTGGCCAAAACCGATGTCCTGATAGCCGCCGTTGGTCTCGGGCAGCTTCTGCTTGACGATGTCGGCCTTGATCGTTGCAGCCAGGTGGTTGGCCTGACCGGTAAGGTCGGCTGCCACGTGGTAATCCTTACCTTCGTGCTTGAAGCCCGGGTTGCGCAAGTACGCCCACAGCACCGTGGCCATGCCCAACTGATGGGCGCGCTCGAAGGCCTCACTGATCTCCATGATCTGACGACGGCTCTCGGGTGAACCGAAGTAGATGGTCGCACCCACCGCCACGCAACCCATGTCGTGCGCCTGCTCGACCTCGGCGAACAGGGTCTGGTCGTACATCGCCGGGTAGCTCAGTGTTTCGTTGTGGTTGAGCTTGAGCATCATCGGAATGCGATGAGCGTAGCGTCGCGCCACCGACGACAGCACGCCCAGGGTGGAGGCCACCCCGTTGCAGCCGCCCTCGAGCGCCAGCTCGACGATGTTGGCCGGGTCGAAGTAGCGCGGGTTGGGGGCGAACGAAGCGCCGGCGGAGTGCTCGATGCCCTGGTCCACGGGCAGTAGGCTGAGATAGCCGGTGCCGCCCAGGCGGCCGTGGTCGAACATCGCCTGCAGGCTGCGCATCACCGCCGGGCTGCGGTCGCTGTCGGTCACCACCCGGCTGACGAAGTCCGGGCCCGGAAGGTGCAGCTGCTCGCGGGGAAAGCCGCGGCAGCGGTGGTCCAGCAGATACTCGGCGTCGTCACCCAGCAGTTGGGTAATGTCGGTCATGTCTTCCTCTCCATGGTGTCGTGAGTCGCTATTCCCAGCGTAGTGAAAACCGTACCGAGCGTACGCCTCGCTTGCAAATGGAAGCGCCCTTTCATAGAGAAAGGGCGCTCCAAGGCGGATATTTCTCCACGAACCGGCATCTCGAAAATCGGCATTCGCGTTAAGCGGCCTTGATCTCGATCCGCCGACTCCTATGCCGCTCCTTCTTCGGTAGCCGCAACTGGAGAACTCCTTTCTCCAGGCGCGCCTCGATGGCGTCGGTATCGATCTCGTGGCTAAGCGTGAAGCGCCGGGCATAGCGCTGCCCCATGGCCTCCGCATAGGTCGCGGTGATGCCTTCGGGCATGTCGATATGCATCTCGCCCTCAATGCTCAGCAGGTTGCCATCGACTTCGATATTCAAGCCATCCCGCGTGACACCGGGCATATCGGCAACTACGAACAGGGCATTGTCCTCCTCGTAGATGTCCACGGGAGGCCGCATCGCTAAGCTACGCTTTTCCCGTGCGGGTACACCGGCTTGCGATTCATGACGTGCGACTTCGTTCATGTCCATCACCTCCTGACGTGCCGTTCCGTTTCTCGATCATCGGGCGGCTCAAGCCGCCTGGATCTCGATCCGTCGCGGCTTGAGCTCTTCTCTCTTTGGCAGGTGGATCTCGAATACGCCGTCGTGGCAACGTGCCTCGGCACGCTCTACGTCGATGCCATCGGGTAAACCGATGGAGCGTACGAACTCGCCATCGAAGCGCTCGCGACGGAAGATGGGCCGCTTGCGCTCGCTGTCGTCGTCGCGTGGCAGGGCGTCACGCCGCCCCCGCAGAGTCAGCACATTGTCCTGCACGTGGATCTCGAGATCCTCGGTGGTCAGACCGGCAGCGAGGACATAGACGCGAACGGCATCGTCGGTGCGGCCGACGTTGATCAGCGGGAAGCTGCCACGCGGCACCGAGCGGATGTCCGCTGCATTTTCATCCGACAAAATTTCATCGAGCCACTGTCGGAACCAATCCGCCCCCGGCGAGACGCCGGTATCGAAACGCCTGAGATCTCCGAACATAACGAACACCTCCTACGCTATCAGGCTTTTGGATGTTGCGGGTCAACCCGAACCGCGACACCGAAGCACTTCTGCACCGGTGCCGTATTGCTTCTTATAGGGCCACCACGATCTTTTTCAAGAGCCGACAGGCGCAGGTTTTCAGCACTCCTCACGGCACCAGCTCATCCGGAGCTCGCGTGGGCAAATGTGTCGAAAATACGCTAGAATCGCCGCTTCCCGTCGGTTAGAGAGTCCCCAGCGTCCATGGCCCAGCGCATCGCCATCAATGGTTACGGTCGTATCGGTCAGTGCGTACTGCGTGCGCTGCTGGAGCGGCAGCTGAACCGGCCCGGCCCGGGAGCGCTTGAGGTGGTTGCCATCAACGAGCTCTCCGATCTGGCCACCATCGCCTACCTGACCCGTTATGACACCACCCATGGCCGTTTTCCCGGCCAGGTGCAAACGGCCGAGGGCCGGATGATCGTCGACGGCTCCCCCATTACGATTCTCACTGAACCCGAACCCGCACATCTGCCTTGGGGCGAGCTAGGTATCGACCTGGTGTTGGAGTGCTCGGGTAGCTTCAAGGAGCGCGTCACCGCCGAAGCGCATCTTGCTGCCGGCGCCGGGCGGCTGCTGTTCTCCCAACCTGCCGAAAGCGACGTCGACGCCACCATCGTATGCGGCATCAACGACAGAGAACTTGCCGCGGAGCATCGCATCGTCTCGGCAGCGTCGTGCACCACTAACTGCCTGGTGCCGGTACTCACAGTGCTCGACCAGGCGCTGGGCATCGAGCACGGCGTGACGACCACCGTGCACTCGGCGATGAACGATCAGCCGGTGATCGATGCCTATCACCAGACGGACCTGCGCCTGACACGCTCGGCCATGCACTCCATCGTACCCGTCGACACCAGCCTGGCCCGCGGCATCAATCGCCTGATGCCACACCTGGCCGGCCGCTTCGAATGTCTGCACATGCGCGTGCCGACCATCAACGTTTCGGTCATGGATCTGTCTATCTGCGTACGGCGCGACACCACGGCCGACGAGGTCAACGCTCTGCTCCGCGAGGCAAGCAACGGGCGCCTGGCCGGCCTGCTCGGCTATACCGAGGAACCCATGGCCTCGATCGACTTCAACCACGATCCCCGCTCGGGTATCGTTGACGCCACTCAGACCCGGGTGGCAGGCAAGCGCCTGATCAAGCTGCTGTGCTGGTTCGATAACGAGTGGGGCTTCGCCAACCGCATGCTCGACGTCGCCCAGCGCCTGGCGACGCTGCCCGCGGCGAGCCGATGACCCCGGCTTCGGTTTCCCTCAACCAAGGAAAGGAAGACGCCTGATGAACGTGCTCAAGATGACCGACCTCGAGCTTCGCGGTAAGCGAGTGCTGATTCGCGAGGACCTGAACGTACCCGTCAAGCACGGCAAGGTGACCAGCGATGTCCGCCTGCGGGCCAGCCTGCCGACCATCAAGGCGGCCACTGAGGCCGGCGCCAAGGTCATGCTGATGAGCCACCTGGGGCGGCCGACCGAGGGCGAGCCGGCCGAGGAGTTCTCGCTGGCGCCGGTAGCCGAGTGCCTCGGCGAGTTGCTCGGCAGACCGGTGAGGCTGGTCGAGGACTACCTCGACACCGCTCAGGATCTTGCCGATGGCGAGGTCGTGCTACTCGAAAACGTGCGCTTCAACGTCGGCGAGAAGAAGGACGATGAAACCCTCGCCCAGCAGTATGCCGAGCTGTGCGACATCTACGTCATGGACGCCTTCGGCACCGCTCATCGCGCCCAGGCCTCGACACACGGTGTGGCACGCTTCGCTCCGCAGGCCTGTGCCGGGCCGTTGCTGGCCGCCGAGCTAGACGCCCTCGAGAAGGCACTGGCCAATCCCAAGCGACCGATGGTCGCTATCGTCGGTGGCTCCAAGGTCTCGACCAAGCTCGAAGTGCTCAATTCACTTTCCGATAAATGCGACCAGCTGATCGTCGGTGGCGGCATCGCCAATACCTTCATTGCCGCCGCCGGCCACAACGTCGGCAAGTCGCTGCATGAAGCCGACCTGGTCGAACAGGCCAAGGCCATCATGGCCAAGGTCGAGATCCCGCTGCCCACCGACGTGGTGGTGGCCACCGAGTTCTCAGAATCGGCCGAAGCCGTGGTCAAACCCGTTGGCCAGGTAAGCGACGACGAGATGATCCTCGACATCGGCCCAGAGACCGCCGGACGGCTCGCAGGCCTGCTCAAGGACGCCGGCACCATCCTGTGGAACGGCCCGGTGGGCGTGTTCGAGATCGACCAGTTCGGCAAGGGCACCGAGGCGCTGGCCAAGGCCATCGCCGAGAGTCACGGCTTTTCCATCGCCGGTGGCGGCGACACCCTGGCCGCCATCGACAAATATGCTATCGCGGACAAGGTTTCCTATATCTCCACCGGCGGCGGCGCTTTCCTCGAGTACGTGGAAGGCAAGACGCTCCCGGCGGTGAAGGCACTGGAAGATGCTGCACGCTGAAATCCTACCGGTCGACCCGGGTCGGCCGGCCCCGTCCTGCCCAGACACATTGCAAAGAGAGAACAGGTGAGTTCATGGCACTGATCAGCATGCGTCAGATGCTGGACCACGCCGCCGAGCGCGGCTATGGCATTCCAGCCTTCAACGTCAACAACCTCGAGCAGATGCGCGCCATCATGGAAGCGGCCGACGCCACCGATTCTCCGGTGATCGTGCAGGCTTCAGCCGGTGCGCGGAAGTACGCTGGCGCGCCCTTCCTTCGCCACCTCATCCTGGCTGCGGTGGAGGAGTTCCCGCACATCCCTGTGGTCATGCACCAGGACCACGGCACTTCGCCGGCGGTGTGCCAGCGCTCCATCCAGCTCGGTTTCTCATCGGTAATGATGGACGGCTCCCTGGGCGAGGACGGCAAGACGCCGATGGACTATGACTACAACGTCGACGTCACGCGCCGCACCGTCGAGATGGCACACGCCTGCGGCGTCTCGGTAGAGGGCGAGCTCGGCTGCCTGGGCAGCCTGGAGACCGGCATGGCCGGCGAGGAAGACGGCATCGGCGCCGAGGGCGTGCTGTCTCACGACCAGCTGCTCACCGACCCCGAAGAGGCCGCAGAATTCGTCAAGGCGACCCAGGTCGACGCCCTGGCCATCGCCATCGGCACCAGTCACGGCGCCTACAAGTTCACCAAGCCGCCCACCGGCGATACCCTCTCCATTCAACGCATCAAGGAGATTCACGCACGCATCCCCGATACCCACCTGGTGATGCACGGCTCCTCCTCGGTGCCTCAGGAGTGGCTCGCCATCATCAACGAGTTCGGCGGCGAGATTCCCGAGACCTACGGCGTACCGGTCGAAGAGATCGTCGAGGGCATCAAGCACGGTGTGCGCAAGGTCAACATCGACACCGATCTGCGCCTGGCCTCGACCGGCGCCGTGCGTCGCTTCCTGGCCAGCAACCCCAGCGAATTCGACCCGCGCAAGTATTTCAAGGAAACCATCACGGCGATGCGCGACATCTGCATCGCCCGCTATGAAGCCTTCGGTACCGCCGGCAACGCCAGCCGCATCAAGCCGATCAGCCTCGAGGCAATGTACGAGCGCTACGCCCGCGGCGAGCTGGACCCGAAGGTCAAGTAAGCCTTCTTCGCTACTACCAAGCGGCCCATCGGGCCGCTTTTTTCATGCCTCCCAAACCTCCCTTTCGGTTGTCCAGAGTTATTTTCTGTCACGGCACCACTCATGTTATTGCATTGCAGCAAAGCTTGGCCTCACACTCCCCGTTGGCTCCAACAGCAGCGAACAAGGACGAACGACATGAAAAATATGGCCCCCTACCCTCTTATCCCCCTTACTCCAGTGGCAATGATGGATGTTTGGAAACTTGGCATCATGGCCTACGAGCTATGGTCGACCTCGTTTGCCACCATCGCCATGCGCAACAATCTCTGGCAGACCCAGCCGCCTAACAGCGCCCGAATGCTCAAGGAAAACCAGCGCATGGTCACCGAGAAGCTCGAGGCCGGTATGGAAACGGGATTCGAGATTCAAAAAGCCATGCTGCAAATGGCCTTTGGCAACACCAGTACTCCCTGGTGGGACACCGGTAAGCGCGCCATGACCCCCTCCCATCGGCGTAGCAGCGCGAACTCCAAGCGCCTTTCCCGGAAATGATCAAAAAGGCCCCAGCGGGTTACCCGCCGGGGCCAAGCGATCGAATGTTCGGCTTGCACTCAATCGCCTACTGAAAGGGTCGATGCCCTGGCGAGCCTGGGCTGATAACTGCCCGACCGTCGCCATGTGTGATGGCGTTGCGCAGCGTGACGGTGGCGCCACCTTGGTGCTGACATCGAGGCTGATGTCCCAGCCGGTGCTGCTACGTTTATTGCCCGACTCGATATTATGGCCGTAGGAACCCTGTTCTCAGACCTGCCAAAGTATGGATTCCCCCCTGCTTGGCGGCCCAGACCCTTCGCCTGCTAAACTCTCCGGCCACGACCTCGCCCGGAGCTCGCATGCCTGCCGCCGCCAAGTCATTACCCACGCCTCGCCAATGGTTTTCTTTCGCCGCTACGGTGATGGTGACCCTGTTTTTGCTGATGGGCCCCGAGGCGCCAACGCTAACAAAGGCGGGCGCAGTGATCGGGTTGTGCATCGGGCTATGGGCGACTGGCTGGTTACCTCAATGGCTGACGGCGCTGATTTTCTTCACCTTGTGCACCGTAGCCGGTGTGGCATCACCGGATATCGTCTTCGCCGGCTTCGGGTCGGCAGCGACCTGGCTGGTCTTTTCCGGCTTGATTATCGGAGCAGCCATTCAGTACACGGGGCTCGGCACCAGCCTGGCCCAAGGCGTAGGGCCATGGCTGGAGGGCTCGTATCGCCGTGCCTTGATCGGAGTGATTCTGCTGGGGCTGGCCATGGCATTTTTCATGCCTTCCGGCATGGGGCGCATCCTGCTGATGGTGCCGATCCTGACCACCCTGGCCGATCACCTGGGCTATGAGCCTGGCGAAAAGGGGCGAACCGGGCTCATCTTGGGAGGGATGATGGGTACGTTTCTGCCCACCTATGCCATCTTGCCCGCCAACGTTCCCAACAACGTGCTGATGGGAGCCGCCGAAGCGGTCTTGGGTACCCCACCCAACTACAGCGAATATCTTTTGTTGCATTTCCCGGTGTTGGGAGTGCTCAAGACACTGCTGCTCATTGCGGTGATGCTGTGGCTCTACCCCGCTGACGCTCCGAGGCAGAACGGCACGCAGGTAGAGACCTCACCTCTTTCACGGCCGGAACTCGGCCTGGGGGCGTTGCTATCGGTGGCGGTTCTACTGTGGATGAGCGATGCCTGGCACGGTATCTCCCCGGCCTGGATCGGCATGCTGGTAGCGCTGATCTGTCTGTTCCCCGGCAGTCGGTTGATGGGTGCCAACCCCCTTCAGTCGATCAGCTTCGACTCCTTTCTTTACGTTGCAGGAATCGTCAGCCTCGGTGCCCTGGCCTTTCATAGCGGTCTCGGCGAACGGGTGGCTGGCGGTTTACTCTCGGTGCTCCCCCTGCGCGAAGCGACCGATGCGGCTGTATTTGGCATGCTCTCTGGACTCGCCATGGTGCTGGGCACGCTGGTTACGCTACCGGGCATTCCGGCTATCCTGACACCCATGGCCCCGGGGCTGGCCAATATCACTGGCTGGTCCCCCGAGGCCGTCTACATGACGCAGGTGGTTGGCTTTTCCACGGTACTATTGCCCTATCAGGCGCCGCCACTGATCGTCGGCATCCTGGCAGCGCGCATCTCGTTGCGCGAAACCGCCAGGCTGTGCCTGGTCACGGCGGTGCTGAGCGTACTGCTACTGTGGCCTGTGAACTATTTGTGGTGGGAGTGGCTTGGCTGGATCTGAGCGCTGACTTTTCTAGGCACAAATGAATCGCCCCCGGCTAGGCCAGGGGCGATGAGAGGGGATTACCCGTTCAAGCGATTACCAATCCTGGTCATCGTCCTCGTCGGTTTCCCACTCCTCTTCTTCATCTTCGGTTTCCCACTCGTCGTCAGCGGTTTCCCACTCTTCCTCTTCGTCTTCGGTTTCCCACTCGTCGTCAGCGGTTTCCCACTCTTCTTCCTCGTTCTCGTACTCGATACCATCGATCACGGGAGCTTGGCCGCTGGTTTCCGGAGCAGTCTCTTCAGGGTAAGTATCCTGACCCTCTTGCTCCTCGTCGTGATAACCGGCCATTACAAGCGGGCTAGCGCTCAGACCAAAAGTGATACCGACGATACCGAGCTTCTTGAGGAATTCCTTGGACATCATGTTCGTACCTCCAGCGAAGTTTGAACGCTTTCCTGAGATAAAGAATCGAATCGAAATCTGTTGTGCTGGTGACTTCGATCACCAGTCTGTTAGTGCGAAGCCTGGGCCAACTTTCGCAGGAAAAAAGAAAAGTCGTTTACAAACAAATGGATATACTTAATCCGAATGGCCAGAATCGTGTTTCGTTGCTGAATTCGTTGCGGAAATAGTGGCGTGAAATGTCACATGGGCCCTGATTGAACATGTCAGGGCAACTTAGCAAACCGTATCTTCGGCAGGACCGGGCACATGGACTAAAACAGCAAAACCGCCCCCGGCAAAGCCGGGGGCGGTCGAGGAGGTTGAGATCTTCAACCTTCAGATGACGTCGCCTTCATCCTTGATAGCGACCGCCCATCCCTGGGCATCAGATTTTACCAATCCTGGTCGTCATCCTGATCCTCTTCCCATTCTTCCTCTTCGTTCTCTTCTTCCCACTCATCAGTGGTGTCATCATCCCACTCATCGTCGGCATCAAACCCGGTATCGCCTTCAGCGCCTGCACCAGCGCCAACACCGGTATCTGCACCAGCCTCACCATCTTGGTCTGCACCAAAGCCAGCGTCAGCATCGGCTCCAGCGCCTGCACCAGCTTCAGCGCCCGGAGCGGTCTGCTCGGGAACCGCACCCTGCTGGTCGTCCTCTTCATCATGGAAATCGGCGAAGGCCAGCGGGCTGGCACTCAGACCAAACGTGATACCGACAATGCCGAGTTTCTTGAGAAATTCCTTGGACATCATGTTCGCACCTCCAGAGGAGTTGAACGTGAATTTTTCCTATCGAAGCCGAAGCTTCACGTCAAACCGGAGAGCTAGCGTTGCTTGAGTGCAGACTCCGGTATGTCTTGCTCACTCAGAGAGGTGCAGAAGTCGGGCCAAGATGTGCCAAATTAAAATTAAATAATTTTATAAACAATGGCTTATTTTGACGTAAGCGTGCCAGATGCAGGCCAGAGGAAGGGGTGAAACGTGGTGAGTTATGGCACATGCGTCTGTTATAGGCAGGCACACTCGGGCAAGTCGAGCCGATCTACACCAGCTGCGGGTGCAAGCGGTGACGCGGTTTTACCGGCTTGAATAGACCGCACTTACGGGCAATACTTAGGAAACAGCGTTCGTAAAACCATGCGGCGCCCTAAACTTCCCGGCCCGCATGCCGATAGTTAAGAGGAACGGTACTCGACAGTCATGGACTGCGAAGGATATTCGGTATGATCCGCCCCCTATGCCTGCTCTTCGATTGCGATGGCACCCTGGTCGACAGCGAGCCACTTCTTGCTGCCGAGATGGCTGCCAGCCTGACCCGGTTGGGGCTGCCCTTCCAGGCCAGCGACTATATCGGTGAGTTTCGCGGCAGCCGCTTTCGCAACATCGTGGCAGAACTCGAGGAGCGCTACGGTGGCGTCGACCCACAACAGCTGGCCGAAACCGAAACCGAGATGCGCAGCAATCTGAACCGGCGTCTGGAAACGGAACTCGCCGCCATCGCGGGAGCGCGAGAAGCGCTGATGTCGCTGCTCGATTACCCCAGCGGGGTGGTATCCAATGGTCCTGAGAACAAGATCCGGACATCATTGAAGGCTATCGGCTTTGCCGACTTTTTCGGTACCCGGCTCTTTAGCGGCTATACCGCCAACTGCTGGAAACCCGACCCTCGCCTCTATTTGCATGCCGCCGCCGAAATGGGCTTCGACCCCGAGGACTGCGTTGCCATCGACGACGCCTTGGTCGGGGTGAAGGCCGCTCTCGATGCCGGCATGACGGTGATCCATCTGAATCGCTTCCCCGATGCAGAAGAGACGCCCGAGGGGGCGATCATGATCAGCAGCATGTTTCAGCTGCCTACCGTGGTCGAGAACCTGACCCATGCGCGAGCACGCGAGAACCGGCGGCAGGTTGCCATCGGTCGCTGATCGCGACTCCCAGAGCCGTGCCATCGAGACGGCGTCCCACCCTGCCGTAGGCAGACCCCTCGCCGGGCGTTATCATCACGTCATCATTTGCTTTCTTGTCAGGAGTTCGTCATGGCCTCACTGCAGGATCAGCTGCGCGGCCTGGTCTATTCCACCGAACATGGTGACATGTGCCCAGGCTGTCGCCAGCCGCAGGCCGAGTGCCGCTGCGCCGCACTGGCAGAACAGCAGCGTCTTGAAACACTCGACGGCATCGTGCGGATTCGCCGTGAGACCAGCGGACGCAAAGGCAAGGGAGTGACGACCATCAGCGGCTTACCCCTGGCCGACACAGCGCTCAAGGCGCTGGCGAAATCTCTCAAAAAGCGTTGTGGAACCGGTGGCTCGGTGAACGACGGTATCATCGAGATTCAGGGCGATCACCGCGAACTGCTCAAGGCCGAACTCGAGCGTCAAGGCTACACCGTCAAGCTCGCGGGCGGCTGAACGAGGAAACCACATGGCATTACCACATCTTGCAAGCCGAACCAGCCAACGCTGGTTGCGCCTTGGCCTTGGAGCACTGACCCTGGTGGCGCTGACAGGCTGCGCCGGCACGCCCGACTTCGCCGAGCTCGAAGCCCAAGTAGAGCCGCCAGGCACGCTGACGCTTGCCCCGGATGCCGAGCTGCGCGTATGGATCGGCGATGCAGGCGGAACCCTGGCGGAAACACGGGCCACACCCAGCGGCCCCGGACCCTGGCCGGTGACGCTGCGCTTCGACCGGCGTACTCTCGATGCTGCACGCTCCCCGCAGCTGTCGGCCGAGCTGCGCCAGCAGGGCAGCCTGACCCATACCACTTCAGAGCCTGCCGGCATGCCAACAAATGGGCGAGGCCCGGTCAGTCTGCGGCTTGAGCCGCGCCCGTAAAAATCGCAGCCGCCGCCGACAAAACCTGCCCGATCGGCGCCTCGAGCTTGAACGAGTAGAGCGCGTCGGCACGCGTGCGCCCGAGGTTGAGGCAGGCGATCGGCAGGCCAGCTTCACTGGCCTGTCGCGCAAAGCGATAGCCTGAATAGACCATCAGCGAGGAGCCGGCGACCAGGAGCGCAGCGGAACTCTCGACCATCCGCCGGGCTCGCTCCACTCGCTCGCGGGGTACGCTGTCGCCGAAGAACACCACATCGGGTTTCCAGATTCCCATACCGCAGCGCGAGCAGCCAGGCACCTCGAAAGTGGAAAAGTCAGTTTCGAGAGCGGCATCGCCATCCGGGCGAACCGCCGCCTCTACCGCTACCCATTCCGGATTACGCTCGGCGAGCTCCATATGCAGATCATGACGCATGCGCAATGCGTCACAGCCCATGCAGCGCACCTGCTCGGCACGGCCATGCAGATCGATGACGTTCCGCGAGCCTGCCTTCTGGTGCAGCCCATCGACGTTTTGAGTGATGACTCCACGCACCACGCCCGCCGCCTCAAGATGGGCCAGAGCGCGATGAGCAGCACCGGGACGTGCACCATGCAGGGTTCGAAAACCTACCAGCGCGCGCGCCCAGTAGCGCTGTCGGGCAGCATGGCTGGCCATGAACTGCTGATGTTGCATAGGCGGAGCGCATTTCCACTCGCCCGCCGCATCACGGTAATCGGGTATTCCACTGTCGGTGCTGACCCCGGCCCCGGTCAGTACGACAAGATTCTGATGGCGCTGCAGAAACTCCACCAAGCGATTGGCCGCTTCTGTCTCGGCTGGCTGTCGTGTATGGTTCATCATCTATCCGTCATGCTGCGGCGCATACGCCTTTCAACCGAAGATGGCCCTGGGCGCCACAGGTTGTCTAGAATGTCATGCTAATGTGACTCTCACAGGCAAGGACTGACCCATGGCCTGGCTGGAATATCTGCTGCCTCTCATTTTTCTCTTCCCGCTCGGGGCCATGGCCGTCATCGTCGTTGCCTTGCGCAATCTCCATGACGCCCGGGTTCGCTCGCCTTTCAATGCCCGTCCATTGCGTGAGCCCGGCCAGGCCTTGCGCAACCGCCTCGACCGTGCCTTCGCCACGCTGTTTCTCAATGGTGCTCTGGGGCCCATCCTGACCCTGGCGCCGCTGGTATACGGCATGGGGCGCATGCTCTTCTCCAGTCGGCAGAACTGGGTCGAGTGGGCACTCTACGGTGCTCTGAGCACGGTACTGGTGCTGGTCTACTGCTTCCTGCTGATCCGCGATTTCCAGCACATTCGCCGCATCAAGCTGGGGCTGGCCTGCGAACTGGCGGTGGGCCAGGAGCTGGAACGCATGGTCAGTCCCGAAGCCCACCCCTACTTCGTTTTCCACGACGTACCGACCGACAGCGATATCATCGACCATGTCGCCATCACCCCCCATGGCGTGTTCGTGGTTGAGACACGTGCCCGCACGCGGCCGTTCACCGCCGACGGACGCGAGATCAACGTCGTGACCGTGGAGCCGGAGCGGCTGCGCTTTCCGGGCTGGAGCGAGCACCGCCCGCTGATCAAGGCGCTACGCGCTTCACACTGGCTTGCCGGCTGGCTCGAGCAGCGCTGCGGGCAGCCGGTACCGGTCATGGGGGTACTCGCCCTGCCCGGCTGGGACATTACCTGTGCCGGCACGCCGGAAGGATTGATGGTCGTCAGCGGCGAATCGCTCTCGCAGCAGCTTAGCGAGCGCCACCTCGGCGATCTTGATGACGAACTGCACGACAAGGTCATCGAAGCGCTGATCGAGCGTGCCGCCGAGCTCGATCGCAACCCGGCGCTCAGCGAGCCCTCGATATGACCGTACAGCCCTCAATCTCCCCTTAGGCGCCCACCCATCTCCTGGGCCAGGTCGACTGCATAGTGATCGGTCATGCCGCCGATGAAGTCGAGCATACGGCGGTAGCTGTCGTACAGCGGCCAGGAGGGCCGAGGAGTATTCTCGCCGATCAGCGCCAGCACCCGCTGATGCTTGAAACTCGACTGTCCCGTGAAGTGCAGCTCGTGAGCGGCTCCGATAAACGCTTCGAGAAGAATCCCCAAGGTGGTGTAGGCACCTATCTCGAGCTTCGCCTTGCGCTCGTTCTGGAAGATACGCTCGCGAGCCAGCTGCTTGGCTGCCGCCACGCCCCAACCCAGGTCGGGATGGCACAGCTCCAACAGGTCGCAGGTCAAGTTGCCGTTGAGCAGCGCCGACTCGTGCTCGACGAATACCGCCCCCACGTCGTTGACCGCCCGTTCCATGGCAGCCCCGCGCAGCGCCGCAATCCGCCGCCGCTGCGATACCCCGTCGCGGACCATGCGCGAGTAATCGGCAGGCGCATCGCCGGCGATCTGCAACAGCACATCGGCCACCTCTTCGAAGCGCAGGATGCCCATTTCCAAGCCATCTTCGAGATCCAGCAGCGCATAACAGATATCGTCAGCCGCCTCTACCAGCCAAGCCAAGGGGTGGCGACACCAGCGCCCCTCGCCCCGCGGCAGCAACCCCAGGCGGCGGGTCACATCTTCTAGCAGCGTTCGCTCCGACTGATAGCAGCCGAACTTACCGGCGCTGCCGCCGTGCTCTACTGTCCAGGGGTACTTGAGCAGCGTACCCAGGGTTGCCGCTGTCAGACGCATGCCGCCGCGAAACTGGTTGTATTCGATCTGGGTCACCACACGAAAGCCCTGGGCGTTGCCTTCGTAGGTCAGCAGGTCGGCACGCTCACGATCGGACAACCCGTCAAGCAGCCCGCTGCCATTGGCCTCGGCGCACTTGAACCAGTCCCTGATGGCGTACTCGCCGGCATGGCCGAACGGCGGGTTGCCGATATCGTGCCCCAGGCAGGCGGCCTGCACGATGACCCCCAGATCGGCCGGTGTGATCCAGCTCGGCAGCCGCTCGCGCAGCAGCTCGCCGACGATCATCCCGAGGCTGCGCCCCACACAGCCCACTTCCAGAGAGTGGGTCAGACGGGTATGAATGTGGTCATTTTCGGTGAGCGGGTGAACCTGGGTCTTGCGCCCCAGCCGTCGGAACGAGCCGGAGAAGACGATGCGGTCGTGGTCCTTGTGGAACGGGCTGCGGCCGATCTCGTCTCGGCCGCTGGTGGGTGTACCGTGCAGCCGGGAAGGGTCGAGCAATTGATGCCACTGCATCTGGGTCATGGGCTTCCTCCTGAAGCCCCCATTCTGACATTGCCGCTGACCGAATGACCATCTGCGCTTCACCCGCCGTAAGCCAACCGCAAAAAAGCCGAACCGGTAGGTTCGGCCTGCTTGCTTAAGCGCGATGCCTCGACTCAGTAGTCGTAATCGCTGCCCTTGGTAG